>JBBUAH010000011.1:11700-20349 GCA_038058815.1 Patescibacteria group bacterium | reverse complement strand
ATAGAGATCTTCCTGTTTACCCATATCAGTTCCAGACAAAGTTTAGAAATGAAATCCGTGCGAAAAGCGGGATAATGAGATGCAGGGAATTCCTTATGAAAGATTTGTATTCTTTCTGTAGAGATGAAAAAGAGCATAATATCTTTTATGAAAAAGCAAAGCAGGCATATACAAATATTTTTAATAAGGTTGGTTTGGGTGATAAAACATATATAACTTTTGCTTCCGGTGGTTCTTTTTCAAAATATTCCCATGAATTTCAAACTATTACAGATTCCGGTGAGGATAGTATATTTGTAGATGAAAAAAAGAAAATCGCTATAAATAAAGAGGTATTGAATGATGGGGTCTTGAAAGATTTAGGAATTAAAAGAGAGAATCTAGTAGAAAAGAAAGCTGTAGAAGTCGGGAATATTTTCAATCTTGGTACGAGGTTTTCCGACGCTTTCGAATTGAATTATCTGGATGAAAAAGGGGAGAAGAAACCTGTAATAATGGGATGCTATGGAATAGGACCGGGAAGGATTATGGGTACTATTGTGGAGATTCTTTCTGATGAAAAGGGTCTAGTATGGCCAGAATCTGTTGCCCCTTTCGATATACATTTGATTTCTATTGAAGATAAAGAAGGAAAGGTTAAAAAAGAAGCAGATAAATTGTATGAAAAATTGACTAAAAAAGGTGTAGAAGTATTATATGATGATAGGGATATCCGCGCTGGAGAAAAGTTTGCAGATAGTGATCTTATAGGAATTCCAAAGAGAGTGGTCATAAGCGAGAAGACTCTGAAGACTGATTCGGTGGAGGTCAAAAATAGGGGAGATGAAAAGATAAAAATTATTCCTATAGTATAAATGCTGGAGCATATTGGAGAAAGTTGAAGCAAAGATTAATTGAAGAAGAAAGTCAGGTCGTGACATTTTGTCACGGACTGAGATTGGAAGCATCCGATGGTAAGAAATATGAGACTGACTGTGCTAATACTGAAGGAATTTTTCGTATTATTCAATCGATTCCATCGCCAAAAGCTGAACCCTTTAAAAAATGGTTAGCTAAAGTCGGTTATGAGAGGATACAAGAGATTGAAGATCCAGAATTAGCTACCAAGCGTGCTAAAATGCTATATAAGCTAAAGGGGTATCCAGATGATTGGATAGAAAAGAGAATGCGAGGGATAGCTATAAGAGAAGAATTGACTGATGAATGGCAGAAACGTGGAGCACAAATCAAAAAAGATTATGAAATTCTAACTGCAGAAATTTCGAAGGCTACATTCGGTGTTACTCCTATTGAATACAAAAAGTTAAAAGGTTTAGAAAAAGAGAATCTTAGAGACCATATGAATGATTTTGAACTTATATTTACAATGCTAGGCGAAGACACAGACAGGATATGATTCTACAGATAATATAAACGGAATACTCATAAAGACTGCAGGATATCCAGGAGGAATTTCTGCTTCTACAAATTTCGGAACTATTACATTTAAGGCAAAAAAATCTGGAAATGGAAATATTAAAATAGGGAATAGTTCAATAGCTTTTCAGGCTAGTAGTCAAAGTGCTATAAGTGGAAATAGTGTATCATTTGCTATTACAGCACCTGTTGTAGCTCCTAAAGTTGTTCCAAAAGAAAATACACCAGTAGCTCCTACAGTGATAGAACAGGAGACTGAAACAGCTACCACATCAGCTGTACAAATCATAGAGACACCAGAAGTCGCCGCAGTCACTACAGCTATCCCTGAAACTACCACAAACTTATGGACTTGGATTATATCTATAATAATCAGTATTTTGGTTATATTTGGAATTTACAAAGCAGTTAAAAGATAGGATAAAATATAAAATTCATTACAAATCTTCCATTTTATGGTAATGTATGATTATCATAAAAGATGAAGATAAATATAACAAAAAAACAATATTGGGATCTAATGCGTGGTATGTATATGGCGGATTGGATGGCAAATGCTATTTGTGAAGCTGATATAAAACAAGATGAGGGAATAAAAGAAGCTCGAGATTTTATCTTTTCTCTTGCAAGAGAATTTGGATATGAGAATTTTGTAGAATATGATGATGAATATAAAAAGTATTATGCGACATCTGAAATGGATGATGAATCGTCAATACGAGAATTGATCGAACGATATGATGAATATGCGACTTGGAATGAATTAAGTAAATGGCTTGGAGAACGAGATTTTTTTGCAAAATATACTAGTAAAGAAATTGAGATTATGAATGATGAAGATCGTTTTACAAAGCGAATGGAATGTGAAATTCTATGGGAAAAAGAATTTGAAGAATATGGTATTGAGCGGATTAGTCTAGATATTATAGATGATTTTTTTAAAAAATGGCACAAAATTAAAGATAGTCTTATAAATAGTAGCAGTAAAGTGTTTTTTCATGAAAGAGAGATTTGGTGGTGCTCTATTGGTAGGAATATCGGTTTTGAACAGAATGGTAAAGGAGACGAATTTACAAGACCAGTCATTATCATTAAACGATTGAGCTTGGATACTTGTTTAATCATACCACTGACCACATCAAATAAACGCAAGAATATTTTTTCATTAGGAATATTGACAGGAGAAATTGGGGAATCCTTTGCGATGGTAGAACAAATTCGTCTTATTGATGCGAAACGATTGGGTAAAAAGATAACTGTATTAGATAAGGAGAGATTTGATAAATTAATCAGTTTTATCAAAGGAATCATTTCTAGTGATACATAACCATAAATGTTTGCACCCGCTCTTGCGAGCGGGTGCGAGGCCGAAGCCACTTGTAACAACAAGTATAGCAAATAGTCGTAAAAAGTCAAATAGTTATCCACCACCAAATTATTAAATCATTACAATGAAAGAATTTAAGGAAAAAATATATAATTATTTATCAAATGATATTGGTATTGATCTGGGAACAGCGAATACTATTGTCTATTTGCGTGGGCATGGAATAGTGGTAAATGAACCATCTGTCGTGGCGGTGAATCAGAAGACTGGAAGGGTTGTGGCAGTGGGAAGTACGGCTAGAGAAATGCTTGGAAGAACTCCTACTCATATTGTGGCCATAAGGCCTCTTGTAGATGGTGTTATCTCTGACTTTGAGGTGACTGAAGAAATGATTTCATATCTTGTGAAAAAAGCTGAACAATATTCTAAGAAAATAATGGGACCTAGAGTCGTAGTGGGAGTGCCATCTGGTGTGACAAATGTCGAAATACGCGCTGTAAGAGATGCTACGAAGAATGCTGGGGCTAGAGAAGTCTATATAGTGGAAGAACCAATGGCTGGGGCAATAGGTATTCGTTTACCGATTTTCGAGCCGATAGGCAGTATGATAATAGACATCGGTGGTGGTACCACGGATATTGCTGTCATCTCACTCGGTGGTATTGTAAGGTCAAAGAATTTGAGAATAGCGGGTGATAAGCTGAATAATGATATAATGTCTTATATTCGAAATGAATTTAAAATTCTAATCGGAGAAAAGACAGCCGAATATATAAAGATAGCAGTAGGAGCTGTAGTGCCGGGCGAATCTTTAGAAACCACAATACGTGGTCGAGATCTCATCACAGGCCTTCCACGCGAAGTAGTAATTACAGATTCTGATATTAGAGAGGCAATGAATTCATCTATTGAAAATCTTTTAGAAAGTGCGAAAGAAGTATTGGAGACGACCCCCCCAGAAATTCTTTCTGATGTGATGAATCGTGGAATACATCTTGTTGGTGGTGGTGCCCTTATAAAAGGTCTTGATGGACTTCTATCTTCGACTTTGAAATTGCCAGTTTATATAGCTGAAGATCCACTTACAGCTATTGCAAGAGGTACTGGTATTATACTCGATGATATAGAAATATTTAAAGATATTTTGATAGAAAACGAAGATGAATTACGTACTCAAAAGTAGCATTAAAGATAATCGTATAAGCTTACCTTTTAAAATATTGATAAGTATTACAGTCGCAATGATTATCCTTCACTTTCTTGCTCCCAATTTTCTATCATCTTTTTTGACTACCATAGTCAAACCTTTTTGGAATATTGAAAATAAAATTATTTATGGAGATTTAACAATTCCCACAGAAACTCAAAGAACGATTTTCACTGAATTACAAAAGGAAAATGAAGAATTAAAAAGGCTTTTAGGACGCACTACAAAAAATAATTTTATAATTGCCCAGATTCTTAAGAAACCACCATTTTCCGCTTATGATATTTTTATTCTCGATATTGGAAGTGATAATGATATAAAAGCAGGAAATAAAGTATATGCTCTGGGAAATATTTTAATTGGGGAAATCATTTCTACTACAGCCGAGACTTCCAAGGTAAAGCTTTATTCATCATTCAATGAAAAGTATGAAGTATTTATAAGTGAAAAAAATATTCTGGCAGAAGCTATTGGGCGTGGCGGGGGATCTTTCGAAGCTTCTTTACCACGTGATATAAAGGTAAATGAAGGGGATATTGTGACCATTCCGAGTCTAAGTAATTCTGTTTTCGGTACAGTAAAAAAAGTTATTTCTGATCCTGCTAGATCCTTTTCTACTATTTTCTTTTCTCAACCAATAAATATATATGAACAAAGATGGGTTTTGATTGATACGAAATTAATGGAGAAAGATTTATAATAAATAATCATATCATATGAAAAAAGAAATTATTCTAAGGATAATAGCAGGAATTCTAATGTTTTCTAGTATTATGTGGGGATTTTGGTGGCTTACATGGTGTCTAGCTATTGCTTTACTTTTCTATTTTCCATTTTATTATGAAATTATCGCTTGGGGAATTGTCTATGACTCTCTTTATGGTGCCCCCTTACCAGAATTTTGGAATATTAGATATATATTTACTATTATGAGTATAGCTCTCTTTATTATTTCACTTATTTTGAAGAAACGCCTTATAGCATATGAGTAATAAATTTAAAAAAAAATATAAAGAAATAGATCCAGATGAAATTTTCCTTGATTCTCATAATTTGCCTCAATTTGATAATCAACAATTTGAAGGACGGCTCGAGAAACCGATTTCAAGAATTACCTTAACTGTATTGGTATTGTTTTTTACTCTTGTACTTATCACTTATACTGGAAGAATATGGCAATTACAGATAAAAGATGGAAAAATATACAATGAAAGAAGTGAGAATAATAGATTACGCAATACACCCATTTTCGCTGCTAGGGGAGTGATTTATGATAGGAATGGAGTCGAACTAGCTTGGAATGCTCCAAATTTTGAATCAGATGTAGCACTTAGAAAATATGCTGATAAACAGGGCTTGGCTCATGTGCTTGGTTATGTACAATATCCTTCTAAAGATAGTGCGGGGTTTTATTATAGAGAAGATTTCGAAGGTGTAGATGGAATTGAGAAATATTTTAATTTAAAATTACAAGGTAAAAATGGTATAAGACTTATAGAAGTAGATGCTAAAGGGAAAATACAATCCCAAAACACAGTAAAATCATCAAAAGAAGGTGAAAACATTACCCTCTCTATAGATTCTCGTATTCAATCAGAAATGTATAATGCTATAAAAGATATATCAGAAAGAGTGGGCTTTTCTGGTGGTGCGGCGATAATGATGGATGTGACGAATGGTGAGATTATCGCTATGACTAGTTATCCTGAATACAATTCAGAAATAATGTCATCCAAGACAGATGTGGCTTCAGTGAAATCTTTCCTTTCCAATCCCAATAATCCATTTCTTAATAGAGCTGTGAATGGTCTATATACTCCCGGATCTATTATTAAACCTTATATAGCTCTTGCGGCATTAAATGAAAAGATCATTGATTCATCGACAAAGATTTTAAGTACGGGTTCTATTTCTGTTCAAAATCAATACTATCCTGATATACAAACAATCTTTAAAGATTGGAAAGCACATGGATGGGTGGATATGAGGCACGCTATATCTGTATCATCCGATGTGTATTTTTATGAAATTGGAGGAGGGTATAGGGATCAGAAAGGCTTAGGTATTAGTCGAATAGAAAAGTATCTTCGTTTATTTGGATTTGGTGAAAAAATCAAAGATTCCTTTTTTTCTGGTTCTGCTGGTGTGGTGCCAAATCCAGAATGGAAAAAGATTAATTTCGATGGTGAATCTTGGTCACTTGGAAATACATATCATACATCTATCGGTCAATATGGTTTCCATATCCCTCCAATTCAGATTATCCAAGCAATGACCGCTATTGTAAATGATGGAATACTTAGAAATCCAAGTATTATAAAGGGTGAAACAGGACATATTGTAAGAAAAATAGATATTTCTAAAGAAGATTTTCAAGTGATAAAGGAAGGGATGAGACTTGGGACCATAGAAGGTACTGGTGTGTCTCAAAATGTACCCTTTGTGAAAGTGGCCACAAAGTCTGGTACTGCCGAGCTTGGTTCCACCAAAGAAAAAGTTAATTCTTGGATGACCGGATACTTTCCTTATGAAAATCCTCATTATGCCTATGCCATCATTCTAGAGAAAGGTTCGGTACACAATCTTATAGGCGCTGGTGTGGCTATGAAAGAGGTGCTCGAATGGATGAATATATACACACCGGAGTATTTTAGATAATTCACAAAATCCCTTTACTATCTACTGTATTTAAGCTATTATATAGATCTTATAACATATAATAAATTAATAATCTAAATATGAGTGAAACACAACAATATCTTACGAATGAGAAATTTCAGGAATTTAAGAAGGAATTAGCATATTTGAAAACAGAAAAGAGGAAGGAAGTAGTGGAGAATTTAGAATATTCTAAGAAATTAGGTGATCTTAGCGAAAATGCTGAATATAATGAAGCAAGACAAATGCAAGCTGAAGTCGAAGATCGTATAAATAGGCTAGAGCATATTTTAAAAAATGCAACAATTGTAGATAATAATCAAGGTGATGTTGTGAATATCGGTTCTACAGTTAAGATTCAAAAAGAAGGAGAAAAAGATATGAGAGTCTATAAAATTGTCGGTTCTGAAGAATCTGATATGTCTTTGGGAAAGCTTTCCAATCTCTCTCCTCTCGGTTCTTCACTTTTAGGAAAGAAAGAGGGAGACATTTTCAGTTTCAATGCTCCTAAAGGTAAGGCAACATACACTTTAATTTCAATTGAAAAATAAAGATGACATCACTTGAAGAATTAAAAACAATAAGACTTCAAAAACTTGAATTATTAAAAAAAGCAGGGATGAATCCTTTTCCTAACAAGGTTCCTAGGGATTTTTGCCTTGCTGATGCTAAAGCAGATTTTATAAAGAATGAAAAATCCGGAAAAGAATTCTCTATAGTCGGAAGAGTTATGGCTATACGAGGTCAAGGATCAATACTTTTTATTGTTCTTTATGATGGAAAAGGGAAATTCCAAGCAGTTTTGAAAAAAGATGAAATTGATGAGAAATTATTTCAGCTTTTTGTCGATGCTGTCGATATTGGGGACTTTATTTCTGTAACCGGAAAATTTTTCTCTACTCAAAGGGGGGAGCAAAGCCTTCTTGTTAAATCTTGGACAATAGCTACCAAAACACTTTTACCTTTACCAGAAAAATGGCATGGTATAAAGGATGATGATGAAAGGTATAGGAAGCGCTATTTGGATATATTGATGAATGAAGAGCTCCGTGATCTGTTTATAAAAAAAGCAAAATTCTGGGATGTGACTAGGAATTTCTTGAAAGATAAAGGATTTTTGGAAGTAGAAACACCTTCTCTTGAAGTTACTACAGGCGGGGCTGAGGCTTCTCCTTTCAAGACCCATCATAATGATTATGATCTAGATGTATATCTTCGTATTTCTGTAGGTGAACTCTGGCAGAAGCGTCTGATGGCGGCGGGTTTTCCCAAAACATTTGAAATAGGAAGGGTTTATAGGAATGAGGGATCAAGCCCAGAACATCTTCAGGAATTTACAAATATGGAGTTTTATTGGTCTTTTGCTGATTATGAAGATGGAATGAAACTTGTAAGAGAAATGTATATAACCATTGCAAAGGAAGTTTTCGGTACGACGAAATTTACTACTCGTGGTTTTACATTTGATCTTGCTTCCGAATGGATAAAGATTGATTATGCAGAAGAGATAAATAAACAAACAGGAATAGATATAAATAAAGCATCCTCGAAAGATTTAATGAAAAAACTTAAAGATTTGAAGGTAAACTATGATGGTGAGAATAAAGAGAGATTAACGGATTCTGTTTGGAAATATTGTAGGAAGAGTATTGCTGGCCCAGCTTTCTTGATGAATCATCCTGTCCTAGTGGCACCACTTGCAAAAAGTGTTATAGATAAAAATGGAAAAATTCAAAATACAGTACAAATGTTCCAGCCCATTATAGCTGGAAGTGAAATGGGTAGAGGGTATTCAGAGCTCAATGACCCCATAGATCAAAAGGCAAGATTTGATGCGCAGAAGAAGCTCATAGATGCTGGAGATACAGAAGCTATGATGACAGATGATGAATTTGTGGAAATGTTAGAGCATGGAATGCCTCCGACATGCGGTTTCGGCTTCGGAGAGAGATTTTTCGCATTTTTAGCAGATAAACCAGCTCGAGAATTACAAATGTTTCCACTAATGCGACCGAAAAAGTAGATCAAAAGACTTGATAAA
>JBBUAH010000011.1:0-11600 GCA_038058815.1 Patescibacteria group bacterium | reverse complement strand
AAAGTGGATAACTTTGTTTGCAATGGTATATACAGTGGGATAGAATGGTACCCAAGTGGGAAGAAGTGTCAAATAGATTTCTATGATCGACCATAGAAAAATATTTAAAAACTTTTTTCCGCAAACATATGCTGATCGGAGAATATCTACACACGATAGATGATAAGAGTAGAGTCTCTCTCCCTTCGAAATTTCGAAAGGAAATGGGGGATACTGTAGTCATAGCTCCCGGGATAGACAGCTGTCTCTTCATCTTTACCTTGAAGGGATGGAAAGAATTCGCGGAGCGACTATCGAGACCAGATTCTTCTTCGGTTCTGCAGGCAGATAATCGTAATTTCAATCGTATTATTTTTGGTCGAGCGACCGAGGTTGAAGTCGATTCCATAGGACGTGTTCTTCTTCCAGACCATCTCTGTGAACATGCTGGTATCAAGACTAGAGTCGCGATTATCGGTGTTCTAAACAGAGTGGAGATTTGGGATGAGAAGGCTTGGTCATCATACAGAGTGCAAGTAGAAAAGAAAACAGATGCACTTGCAGAAAAGCTTGGCTCTGTAGGAATGATCTAAATATGATTCACATTACTGTTCTTTTAAAATCATCGATTGACGGCCTCAATATCCATCCAGGAGACATTTATCTTGATGGAACTATAGGAAGTGGCGGTCATGCTGAATATGCACTAGAAAAGACTAGGGGTTCTATCACTGTGATAGGACTAGATCAAGACTCCGAAGCATTGGAAAGATCAAGAGAAAGATTGAAAGATTTTTCAAAAGTCATTCTAGAAGAAGCCAGTTATGCTGATCTAGATAAGGTTTTAAATAAGTTAAAGATAAAGAAAGTGCATAGAATCATGTTTGATCTAGGATTATCTTCAGATCAATTCGAAACATCTAAAAGAGGATTTTCTTTCAAGAAAGATGAACCATTGCTTATGACATTTAAAAAGAATCCAAAGGATGAAGATTTGACATCGTTCAGAATAGTCAATACTTGGCAAGAAGAAAATATCGCAGATGTTATATATGGATATGGTGAAGAAAGATATTCGAGGAAAATAGCTAGAGCTATAGTCAAATATCGAGAGAAGAAATCGATTGATACAACAGGGGAATTGGTAGAAATAATTATGCAGGCAGTCCCTCCATTCTATCGAAGGGGGAAAATACATCCAGCTACAAGAACATTTCAAGCCCTGAGAATAGCCGTGAATGATGAATTAAATACATTGAAAAAAGGTTTAATAAAAGGTTTTGAAAGATTAGAAAAAGGTGGAAGAATGGCGGTGATTTCATTTCATAGTCTTGAAGATAGAATAGTAAAAAATTTTAATAAAGAAAAAGCCGATCTTGATGAAGCAAATATTATAATAAAAAAACCAATAATGCCGACTGAAATTGAAATAAGGAAAAATCCAAGATCTAGAAGTGCAAAATTAAGAATTTTAGAAAAGAAATAAAAATGACACAAATAATAGCAGATAATATAAATAGTATGTTCCGATATAAAGAAAAAGTCTTTGTTTTTCTTGTATTGGGTATTGTTATTACAGCTTCTGTTTATATTTTTCTTGTTCAGAAAGCTATAGTCAATGTGGTAGAGAGAGAAAAGATAACTAAAGAGATAAGAAAGAGATCTACGAGCGTAAGCGAACTTGAAACTAAATATTTTTCTATAAAAAGTAGCGTAAATATAGAATTAGCACATGCTAAAGGATTTAAGGATGCAGAAGTAGTCTCATATATTTCTAAGAAACCCATTACAGCATTTGTCTCGTACAATGAACTCTAATTCAATTTTTAGAATACGTATAGTACTTGTATTTGTATGCTTTTTCTCTTTTATTATTATAGGCAAATTGTATTTTGTACAGATAGTAAAAGGTAATATGTACAGTGAAAAAGCTGATAAACAATATATAAAGCCAAGTACGGTGCTATTTAGTCGTGGATCTATATTTTTTCAATCAAAAGATGGTACGAAGAATGCTGTTGCTACACTAAAAGATGGATATACATTAGTAATGAATCCGAAAATCCTCAAAGATCCAAATAATGCTTATCAAGCTTTATCACCATATCTAAACCTTAATAAAGATTCTTTTATTGAAAAAGCTTCTAAGGTTAATGATCAATATGAAGAATTGCAGAAGAGGCTGGATCAGTCTACGGGGCAATCAATAAATGCTCTAAGAATTCTTGGTATTAATGCAGTAAAGGATAGTTGGAGAATATATCCTGCAGATTCACTGGCTGCTCATACTATCGGACTTATTGGTTATGATGATAAAAATAAAATCGCAGGGCGTTATGGACTTGAAAGATATTATGAAAATATTTTGACTCGTCAGACCGGAATAGCGAGTATGAATTTCTTTGCAGAACTTTTCTCCGGAATAAAGAATTCAGTATTCAAAAATGAAGAAAAAACTGGTGACATTGTTACATCTATAGAGCCAACAGTAGAAGAATATTTGGAAAAAACTTTAGAAGAAGTACAAGATAAATGGAGTTCGGATTCTATTGGTGGAATAATAATGGATCCAAATACAGGACTTATATATGCCATGTCTGCACGTCCGACTTTTAACCCTAATGATTTGAAGGATATAAAGGATCCTAAGGTTTTTTCAAATCCACTTGTAGAAGAAGCATATGAAATGGGATCGATTATAAAACCTTTGACAATGATGGTCGGTATTGATTCTGGAGCTATTAAGACAGATTCTACATATATTGATAAAGGCTTCCTTGAGCTTAATGGTAAGAAAATAGCAAATTTCGATGGTAAGGCGCGTGGTGAAATACCAATGCAGGAAATTTTGAGTCAATCCCTAAATATTGGTGCCGCGACTATTGCCCTTAAAATAGGAGGGGATACATTTTCCAATTATTTCAAAAAATTTGGTTTTGGACAGAAGACTGGTATAGACCAGCCGAATGAACAGAAAGGTCTCACAAAAAACCTTGATACAAAACGCGATATAGAAATAGCTACAGCTTCTTATGGTCAAGGTATATCCATGACGCCGATGCAGACTATACGCGCACTTTCTATTCTGGCAAATGGAGGAAATTTAATAATTCCACATATTGTAAATAAGATTGAATATACTGACGGTACATCACAAATGATTGAAAATATTAAAACCCCAATAGTTTCTAAGGAAACAGTAGATGAAGTGACAGAAATGCTTATACAAGTAGTCGATAAAGCTCTTAAGAAAGGTCAGGTGAAAATGGAAAATTATAGTATAGCAGCGAAGACTGGAACTGCTCAAATTGCAAATCCAGAAACAAAAGGATATTATGATGATAGGTTCTTACATTCATTTTTTGGTTATTTTCCAGCCCATAATCCACGATTTATCATCTTTTTGTATCATGTAAACCCTAAAAATGTGAATTTTGCCTCAGAAACTCTTACCGATCCTTTCATTAAACTCACTAAGTTTCTTATCAATTATTATGAAATTCCACCAGATAGATAATATTAGATAATCGGTAGATCATAACAGTATGAAATCATTTTTCAAAAATATTCTTATTAAAATAATCACTCTTGAAGCTCGGGCAATTCTCAAGAAATATCATCCTTCAATAGTCGCTGTCACAGGGAGTGTGGGGAAAACATCTACTAAGGATGCTATTTTTACCGTTCTTTCACCTTCATGTTACGTAAGGAAAAGTGAAAAGAGTTTTAATAGTGATATTGGTGTTCCTCTGACTATTCTTGGTGTGCAAAATGCTTGGAATGATCCTTTCCATTGGCTTCAAAATATTTTCGACGGTCTTGATTTGATTTTTTTTAAGCATAAATATCCAGAATGTCTTGTACTTGAAATCGGTGCAGATCATCCAGATGATATAAAGAAAATTACAGAATGGTTGAAGCCTGATATTTCTGTTATTACTAGGATAGGGGATGTGCCTGTTCATATTGAATTTTTCCCATCCCTCGATTCTCTAATTTCTGAAAAGGCATATCTAGTAAAGGAATTGAAAAAAGATGGCATTCTTATTCTTTCGGCGGATGATAAAAGGGTAAGGGATTTATCAAAAGATGTGAATCAGAAATGTCTTACATTCGGTATAAAGGAAAGCGCTACTGTCAAAGCGTCTAATATTGAAATTATGTATAGTGAAGATAGACGTCCCCAAGGCATGTCTTTCAAATTGAATTTCGAGGGTAATAGTGTACCGATTAAATTAAAGGGGATATTGGGTATTCAACAAATCTATCCAGTCTTAGCAGCTACTGTCGTAGGTATTGCTCGTGGTATTTCATTTTCAAAGATTATTGATTCATTGTCGAATTATACTTCAACAAAAGGCCGTATGAATATTATTCCCGGTATAAATGATTCGACTATTATAGATGATAGCTATAATTCTTCTCCAGATGCCTTGCATGAAGCTCTTTCTACTCTTTCATATATAGAGACTTCTGGTAAAAGAATCGCTATTCTTGGAGATATGATGGAACTTGGTAGATATTCTGCTGATGAGCATAGGAGGGCTGGTATTCATGCTATAGAATCTTGTAAAATTATTATTACGGTTGGTCTTAGAGCCAAGCTTATGAATGGTAATATAAACTTCGAATCTTCCAACGATGCTTTGGAATATGTGAAGGGTGTGGTGGGAAAAAGGGATATTATTCTTGTGAAAGGCTCTCAATCTGCTCGTATGGAGAGGATTGTGAAGGTCCTTATGTCGCAGTCGGAGAAGGCTTCTTCGTTTCTTGTTCGTCAAGAGCCGGAATGGCTTGCTAAGAAGTAGTTTTTGTTTTATTGTTTAATAAGGGCAAAAGGAATCATTTCCTTTTGCCCCATATACAAGCGGCCCTATCGTCTATCGGCTAGGACACATCCTTCTCAAGGATGGAAGCTGGGTTCGATTCCCAGTAGGGTCATGAAAGAATATGCAAATTATACCTATATGCCAAGCATGACATTTATCACCAGAAAATGAAAAACCATCAAACGGTTTATATGTTATTGCTCTACATTTATTGAAATCTTTTTTTGCAAGGTAATAATTAAATTCACACTTTGCTTGAAAATCAGCATCTTTGATGGTGCTACAAATAGATGGATCATTTTTATACACGCTATATCCAGTTACACAATTTATATTGATATAGTTTTTATCAAGCAATGGATCAACATATTTATCGATATATTCCGCACACAAATTCATATCATTATTCTTACTCGCGAAATATCCATAACAAAAGCCTGCTTCTTCAAAAATATGTCTAGATTTACATTCATCAATTGATGAGAATCTTTCCGGAAAAATGAACTCCACTCTCTTTATTTTTTTTGAATATTCCAGACTTTGTCTATTTACAAATCCCAAAACAGATGCAGTTATTGGTAGCAGGAACAATAACACCGCCACCAAAATTATTTCTTTCTTAATAGTAATTGGTTCCCTATACACCCCAAGTATTGATGTGATAGTAAACACCACCAAGGTAACAATTCCAAAGATAATATATACCGATAATGATAATACTCCCCCACCATGCGAAATAATGGCTCCTTGATTAAAAAAATATGACGAGCATAAAATATCAATATATACCACGATAATTGACTTCTCCTGTAGCCAAGAATTATAAGAAAAAATCCTGAGAATATATACGGTGCAGAGAAAATATAAAACAAAATATAATATGAATTACCCACAGTCAGAACAACGGCTTTTAACAGGGGGATTATAGATAGCAAACCCAATGTTGTGAAAATTATTTTTCTTGTTTTACTAATCAGCATTTTATTACTGTACACTTATTTTTGTCAACTAACTATACAAAAGCTCATTAGAATGGAGGTTATGAGTGTCTTATAGTATACCATTTAATCTTACCTTGCACAGGATAAACTTGTCAATACTGTGTACAGCCTATTGACTTTTCAAATCACTTAATATAATCTTCTAGATAAGAAGTCCTTATCACCCGCTTCGGCAGTGGTAAGTAACGAGAGAGCCTTCGGGCTCTTTTGTTTTGTTCAAAACTCTTGTAAGATATGAGTTATGGATTCAAAAATTCTATCAACAAATTTAAATAAAGTCGCTGTATTTATTGATAACAGTAACGTGTTTAGAAATCTTTATGATCTGAAGATGACTGATTCGTCATGGGTTTGTTTCTATAATCCCTTAACTTTAGCTCAAAAACTTGCGGGAAATCGTGAATTAGTTCATGTAAGTTTTTATTGTGTCAAACCACCAGCATATCTCTTGGAAGAAGGTGAAAAAGGCATTAAGAAATATAGTACAGCATTGCAATATTATTCTGTTATAGAGAAACTATCTCCATTGCTTCAAGTTAAATATGGTGACTTAAGAGGTTCCAAGAATAATTTACAAGAAAAGAATGTTGATACACAATTAGCTACAGATATGGTAACTATGGCGGCTCTTGGTAAATTTGACACTGCTATACTTATTTCAAATGATGGAGATTATGTGAGTGCAGTAAAAAATGTAAAAGAGAGTTTCTTGAAAAAAGTTGAGGTGTTATTTCTTATGAACAGACTTTCAATGGCACTTCGACAAGTGTGTGATCTTACTAGAAGAGCACGTAGAAGTCATTTTGAAAAGTTGAATTTTTGATAAAATTATTTTTTAATATGCAAATAAAATCATCCCTTATCAATCGCTCTGGTCATAAACTCAATCTCATTTATCGTGAGGATGATCCACTGAAAGATCTTGATGATAAATTTCTTCAAGCTGTTCATGGTCTTTGTTTTTATAAAGATAAATTGGTAGTTGTATATTCAGCTAGAAAAGGGTATTGGGCTCCACCGGGAGGGGGTATTGAAAAGGGAGAGACTTATGAGGAAGCACTTATCCGTGAAATCAAAGAAGAAACGAATATGAAAGTCCTAAGTCATAAATTCATAGGATATCAAGATATCTATGAACCAGATCGAATAGTCAGGCAGACCCGTTCTGTCTGTATTGTCGAACCATATGGACCATTTACGAAAGATCCAGATGGAGATGTCACAGAAATCAAATTGATTGACCCCGTTGATTATAGAAAGTATTTTGATTGGGGTGAAGTGGGGGAGAGGATAATGAAAAGGGCGGTGGAATTAAGGGAGGAATTGGAATAATAATATTTTATTAAAATCATGTGGCGAGAATTACTTAAAAATGGTCCTAAGTCAAATGCAACTTCTGAAGAAATTAAGGAATGGAAGGAGCGTATTCAAGTTGCTCGTATAAAAGATGAGAAAAAATTTCAAAATAAAATAAAATCTCTTGAAATGCAGTGGAGTAAAGATGAATGGTTAAATATGAAAAAAGAGCTTAATAAGCTTAGTTTAGAGCAATTAAGAAGATTATCTGATAAAGTCGGTATTACTTTCTCGAATGGTAATGATTCGGTAATTGATAGACCACAAATGTCAGCTAAAGAACAATTTATTATGGTTTTAGATGAAGTACCAAAGATAGACCTTTTGAGGAAATTTGAGATAATAAAAAATATATAGTCCGATATAGCTTTCCATGTCCCTAGAAATCCCACCCATTTTCTGCTACAATTTACCTCATAAACTCACAATTACATATGAATGAAAAATTCTTAAAGCCCTATAATGCCAAGGAAACTGAATCTGCTATTTATAAGAAATGGGAAAAAAGTGGCTATTTTAATCCTGATAATTGCAAGGAAAAGAAAGCTAAGCCTTTTACTATTATCATGCCACCGACGAATGCCAATGGCTCTCTTCATGCCGGGCATGGGCTTGTGATGACGATTCAGGATATTTTCATAAGGTATAAGAGACTTAGAGGGTTTAAAACTCTTTGGTTGCCGGGTCTTGATCATGCTGGTTTTGAAACTCAAGTGGTATATGAAAAGAAGATTGAAAAAGAGGGAAGATCTAGATTCGAAATTGAGCCGAAGAAGCTTTATGATGAAATAATGGCATTTACTCTTGAAAATTCAGAAAAGATAAAATCACAAATGAAGAGTATTGGTGCATCATGTGATTGGTCTAGATTAAAATTTACTCTTGATGAAGATATTATAAAGACTGTATATCAGACTTTTAAGAAATTATCAGATGATGATTTGCTTTATAGGGGAAAAAGGATAATAAGCTGGTGTCCGAAGCATCAAACATCTTTTTCTGATTTGGAAATAAAAGATGAGGAAAAAATCGAGCCATTTTATTATCTTAAATATGGACCATTTACCATAAGTACATCAAGACCAGAAACAAAATTTGGTGATAAATATGTCGTTATGCATCCAGATGATAAAAGATATGAGAAGTATAAACATGGAGAGAAATTCGAAGCGGAATGGATAAATAGGAAAGTCACAGCAACTGTTATAAAAGATGCAGTTATAGATATGAAATTCGGTACTGGCGTTATGACTATTACTCCTTGGCATGATCCTGTCGATTTCGAAATTGCCGAAAGACATAATCTGGAAAAGGAGCAGATAATAGATGAAAGAGGAAAACTTCTAAATATTGCCGGTGAATTTGCTGGTATGAGTATAAATAAAGCTCGTCCGCTTATCATAGAAAAATTAAAGAATAAAGGCCTGCTTGAAAAAGTAGAGGAGAATTATAAACATAATATAAAGACTTGCTATAAATGTGGCACAACTATCGAGCCTCAAATTAAGAGTCAATGGTTCATAAGAATGAAACCATTTGCAGAAAGAGCTTTAGAGAAAATTAAAAAAGGGGAAATAAAATATATTCCAGATCAATATGAAAAAATCACTATACATTGGCTTGAGAATATTATGGATTGGAATATTTCTCGCCAAATAGTCTGGGGTATTCCTATACCTGCTAAGATTTGTGATAAATGTGATACTGGTATTGTTGATCTTGAAGATAAAGAAAAGAAATGCAAGAAATGTAAAGGGGATTTAAGAAAAGATAATGATACATTCGATACATGGTTTTCTTCTGGACAATGGCCTTTTGCCACTCTTGGTTATCCCGATAAAAAAGATTTTAAGTATTTCTATCCGACAGATGTTATGGAAACGGCTGGGGATATTATATTTTTCTGGGTTTCTAGAATGATAATGCTTGGACTATATATTACTGATAAAATTCCTTTTAAGACTATATATCTGCATGGAATGGTTCTTGATGGTAAGGGTCAGAAAATGAGTAAAAGTAAAGGTAATGTTATAAATCCTCTTGACCTTACAGATAAATATGGTACAGATGCTTTTCGTATGGGAATTATAATAGGCAATACTCCCGGTACTTCTCTGGCTCTTTCTGAAGATAAAGTCAGAGCATATAGACACTTTGCAAATAAGCTTTGGAATATTGCCAGATTTGTCATCTCCTCGACTGAAGGTGAAGTCCTAGAAAAAGATTTTGAAATTCCAGATGATTTGAAGGGATTAATTACAGATATTACTTCTGATATGGAAAATTATCGTCTATATCTAGCTGGTGAGAAGCTTTATCACTATGTATGGCATACTTTCGCAGATATTATTATTGAAAATAGTAAAAAAATCCTAAAAGAGGGAAGTGAAAAAGAGAAAAAAGATCAAAAGAGATTATTATTGACGACTTTGGCAACACTTCTAAAGACTCTTCATCCTTTTATTCCTTTTGTCACTGAAGAAATATGGAGCGATATGCCTATTGAAGATAATGGTTTATTGATAGCAGAAAAATGGCCGATTTGAATGGGATGAATTTAAAAGAAAAATTTATAGTTAAAATAATACGTTTTAATCAGTTTTTAACATGGCCAATATTGTTTATTATTTTCCATGCTTTTTTCAAGATCAGTATAGAAGGTAGAGAGAATCTGGATAAACTTCAAAGTTCTTTTATTATTATAAGCAATCATATTGCATTTTATGATAGTTTTCTCTTCAGATTGATACTCGGATATTTTACACCTCATCTCCCTCTTCGTTTTATGGCCGTTACTTCTTTCAAATGGAGATTTTTGAATTTTCTTTCTAAAATAGGAATTATCGATTTCATTTACCTTATTTTCGGAGTTTTCACTGTGGTGCTGGGGCAAGGAATAGATAAGAATTTAAAAGAAGCCACAGAAATCATAAATCAAGGGGGTAATGTAGTTATGTATCCAGAAGGGGGAATCATAGTTGGTGGCAAGATCGCTCCATTTAAGAGAGGTTCAGCGGTATTGGTGAAGCGCGCAGGAGTGAAAGTTATTCCAATAACTTTTCACAAAAAGAATTATTTCTTATTTCGAAAAGAGATTTGTATAAATATAGGTGAAGTTATACACGTCTCAAGAGCTGAATCCGTAGAGAATATAACAGATATGTTTTATAGAAAGGTGGGGGAGTTGTATGGGGGATAAGAGTATATGTTTACAATTTAACCAATTATGATAGTCTAATATCAGAATTCTTCTACAGAAATGTATAATTCTCTTCAATATGAATAAAATAAATGGTGCTTTAGGTATAGATATAGGGAATGTAATTATCAATCATCGTCTTACAGATAAAGATGATAAGACTTTGCATGAAGAGCGTTACTCGACTATTCCTGCTACAGAGGGAGTATTTGACGCTGTTAAGAAATTGAATGATAAGAAGTTTCATGGAAATATCTTTTTGATTTCTAAATGCACTCCGTGGGCACAGGAAAAGATACTTGTTTGGTTGAAAGATAATGATTTTTATATAAAGACGGGTGTAAAACAGGAGAATGTTTTCTTCTGTCGAGAAAGGCATGAAAAGGACAAGATTTGTAAGGATAATAATATCACTTACTTTATTGATGATCGTCTTGAAGTCTTAAGTCATATGATTGAGACAGCACCAAATTTGTTTCTGTATCAACCGGATCAAGCCGAAATAGATGAGTATAGACAGTTTTTGCCAAAAGTTACAAGAGTCGAAAGTTGGGCAGAACTCTTAGAAATCATAAATAATAAATAATATGCATATATTAAGAACAAGATTTAAAAAAGACATCGTAACTGAATTTTTACCTCCGATGAATCCTTCAAGTAAGATCATCATTTTGTGTACAGGTATACCATCGTATCCATCTAAAAAAGAGCTAATGGAATCTTTTTCAAAGAAGGGTTACTGGGTATTTCTACCACGATATCGTGGTTCGTGGGAAAGTGATGGTAGTTTTTTGAAAGAATCACCTCATCAAGATATTATTGATATTATCGATGAATTACCAAATGGATTTAAAAATATGTGGGATGGAAAAATTTTTAGTATTAAACCAAGTAGTATATATTTATTTGGTTCTAGTTTCGGTGGCCCAGCGATGATTCTCACATCAGTAGATAAACGAGTAACGAAGGTTGTCGCTCTTTCTCCGGTTATTGATTGGGTTGAACAAGATAAAATTGAAAGTCTTGATAATTTGAAAAAATTTATTGAAAATGGCTTTGGTAATGGATACAGGATCAATTCTAATGACTGGATTAAACTAAAAACTGGTACATTTTATAATCCAGCAACATTCGAAGATAAGATTGATGGTAGTAAAATATTTATTTTTCAAAATGAAGATGATCAAACTGTACCATATGTGCCTACTGTGGAATTTTCTAAAAAGATTAATTGTA
>JBBUAH010000010.1:0-10895 GCA_038058815.1 Patescibacteria group bacterium | reverse complement strand
ATAAAAACCATGCAAATAAATAATACATATAAAAGAAACAATGATCCTACAGATTTCGATGCTGTGAAGCTAGGTGTTGCATCGCCTGAGAAGATTCTTGAATGGTCATTTGGTGAAATTACAAAGCCAGAAACCATAAACTATAGAACACAAAGATCGGAAAAGAATGGACTTTTTGATGAGAAAATATTTGGTCCAGATAAGGATTATGAATGTTATTGCGGAAAATATAGAGGAATAAGATATAAGGGAATAATTTGTGAAAAATGTGGAGTGGAAATCACTCGATCAATAGTCCGTCGTGAAAGAATGGGTCATATAGAGCTCGCTACACCTGTATCACATATATGGTTCCTACGCTCTATGCCTTCTCGTATTGGACTTATACTCGGTATGACTACGGCTGATCTTGAAAAAGTTGTATATTTTGCAGGATATATTATAACGAAAATCCATAAAGCTGAAAAAGATAAATTCCTAAAGGAACTTGATTCAGAATTCAGAACGAAGGTAAAGGCTGCTCAAGATGAGAAGACTAAGGAGGCCTTAAAAGAGCTTGTAGTAAATGCAAGAAGGGAAATAGAAAGTCTTATACCGGGTTTTGTCATGGATGAAGTGCAATATCATAAATATTCAATTAAATATGGTGCACTCTTTGAGGCAAATATTGGTGCAGAAGCTATATTTGATATTTTGAAAAAGACGGATTTAGTAAAACTTCTTGAAATTCTAGAAGGGGAATTAGAGAAGGCAAGTTCACTTGATAAAGAAAGAATTTCAAAGAGAATTTCTCTTATAAAATCAATGATAAAATCAGGTACTCGTCCCGAATGGATGTTCCTTACTCGAATCCCTGTCATTCCTCCTGCTCTCCGTCCGATGGTGGCTCTCGATGGTGGCCGTTATGCTACATCAGATGTAAATGATCTTTATCGACGTGTTATAAATCGTAATAATCGTCTTTTGAAATTAAAGGAGATAGATGCACCAGAAGTTATTCTTAGAAATGAAAAAAGAATTCTTCAAGAAGCAGTCGATGCCTTAATCGACAATTCCATCAGACATGGCGCTACCACAGGCGCGGCGGCTATTCAAGCTCAGAAGCATGCATTGAAATCTCTTTCAGATAATTTGAAAAGTAAAAGAGGATTGTTTAGACAGAATCTCTTGGGAAAGCGTGTGGATTATTCTGGACGTTCTGTAATTGTCGTTGGTCCTACTCTCGCTTTAGACCAATGTGGTCTTCCTAAGCATATGGCACTTGAACTTTTCCGACCATTCGTTATTTCAGGACTTTTGAAAAAGGAACTTGCATATAATATTCGCGGTGCGGGAAGACTTATCGATGATGGGGCAAAGGAAGTCTGGGAAATTCTTGAAGAAGTGATTGCAAATAAATATGTACTTCTAAACCGTGCACCGACTCTACATAGACTAGGTATTCAAGCATTCAAACCAATATTGATAGAAGGAAATGCTATTCAAGTTCATCCACTTGTCTGTACAGCTTTCAATGCCGATTTCGATGGTGATCAGATGGCCGTCCACGTCCCCCTTGGAATCGAAGCACAGCTTGAAGCCAAGGAAATTATGGCTTCTGATAAAAATATTTTGAAACCTGGAAATGGTGACCCAACAGTCGTAGCCAAGCTTCTTGATATTGTTCTTGGATGTTTCTGGATTACTAAGACTGTCGATGGAGAAAAGGGAGAAGGAAAAATATTTGAAAGTCCAGAAGCATCTCTTATAGCACATAATTTCGGAGAAGTGACATATAGAGCGAAGATAAAGGTATTTCCACCTAAATGCAAGAAATATGAACAGTTTAATGAAGCATTATTTGAAACTTCCGTTGGTCGCATTTTATTTAATGATATACTTCCTTCCGATTATCTTTTTATCAATAAGGAAATTGATAGAAAGAAGCTATCTGCAATTATAGATGATCTTATAATCATTTATGGAATTGAAAAAATTCCTACTATTCTTGATCAGATCAAAACATTCGGATTCAAATATGCTACACATTCTGGAACTACATGGGGTATTGATGATGTTGTTATTCCTGAAGGTAAGGTAGATGTAATAATAAAGGCTAAGGCTAAATCAGAAGAAATCGTACATCAATTCAGTGAAGGACTTCTTACAGATGAAGAAAAACTTAGGAAAAATACTGAGATTTGGCATAAAGCGAAGAATGATGTAGAGAAACTGATTCCAAATTCTCTTGATCGTATGGGATCAGTATATGATCTAGTAAATTCTGGTGCTCGAGGTTCTTATTCACAGATTACTCAAATGGCCGGAATGAAAGGTCTTATTGCATCTGCATCAGGAGAAACTATTGAATTCCCAATTCTTTCATGTCTAAAGGAAGGACTTACTCCTATTGAATATTTCATTACCACTCATGGTTCAAGAAAAGGTCTTACAGATACGGCTCTAAATACAGCCAAGGCTGGTTATCTTACACGAAAACTCTTCGTAGTAGCACAAGATGTGATGATAAATGAAGATGATTGTGGTACTAAGGATTCTGTTGTAATAAAGAAGCAGACAGCATCAGGTATGAATGTTCCACTTTCTAAAAATCTTCGAGGGCGTGTGCTTGCAGAAGATCTTCTAGGTACAGATGGTAAGGTTTTGTTTAAGAAGAATCATCTCTTGACGAAACAAGAAGCTGTGATTATTGAAGAATCAGGTATTGCTTCTATACGCGTACGTTCACCACTTTCTTGTAAAAGTGTTCGAGGTGTCTGTGCACAATGTTATGGAATTGATCTAGGTAAAAATAAATTAGTAGATATAGGTGAAGCTGTAGGAACTGTCGCAGGTCAAGCTATCGGTGAACCAGGAACTCAGCTTACAATGCGTACATTCCACGCCGGTGGTGCCGCTTCCGTAGGTGGTGATATCACGCAAGGTTTACCTCGAGTCGAAGAAATATTCGAGAAACGTCGCCCTAAGAATCCTGCAGTAGTAGCCACAATCGAAGGTACAGTCTCTGAAGTGAAAGATTTAGGAAAAGAGAAAATGATCAGAGTCATGCCTGAAATAGAAGATCGTGCAAAAGGAAAGAAGATAAGTGAAATAGAATATCTTTTCCCTAATAAGCGTGTTGCTTTAGTGAAGGTCGGCGATAAGGTAAAGAAGGGAGATCTCTTGACTGATGGTTCTGCTGATATAGATGAAGTCTTCGAATATGGTGGTGCTGAAACAGCTAAGAGTTATGTCATCAGTGAAGTCAGTAAGATATATGAACTTCAAGGAGAGACTGTTTCTAGAAAGCATATTGAAATCATAGTAAAGCAAATGTTTTCTCGAAGACGTGTCACTCATGTCGGAGATACGAATCTTTCAGAAGGTACTATAGTAGATGATATTCAGCTTCAAGAAGAAAATGCAAAGGTAAAAGAGATGGGAGGAACAGGAGCAAAAGTAGAAGCGGTGGTGATGGGAATCACTGAAGTGTCATTATCACGAAAGAGTTTTCTTTCAGCTGCCTCTTTCCAGCATACTACGCGTGTGCTTATAAACAGCGCGGTGCGTGGCAGTGAAGATGATTTGATTGGCCTTATGGAAAATGTCATTATCGGACGTCTAATTCCAGCAGGTTCCGGTTTCCCTGGGAGTCCGAAGCAAAAGCTCATAGAAACAGTACAGCCGACAGAGGAGGAAATGAGGGGGTATTAAAGTATTTGGATGGTATAATAACTAATATGTCATCCACTAGCGTAGAAAAAATCAAGGAAAGGCTTGGTATTGAAGAGGTAATAAGCTCATATATTAAGCTCGAAAAAGCAGGAAAAAATCTGAAGGGTAAATGTCCTTTTCATAATGAAAAGACCCCTTCTTTTTTCGTATCTCCTGATCGAAATAGTTATTTTTGTTTTGGGTGTAATCAATCGGGCGATATCTTTTCTTTCGTAGAACAATTCGAAGGGCTTGATTTTATGGGAGCATTGAAACTTCTTGCAGAAAGGGCAGGAATCAAACTTGAATTCGATAGGAGTAGTGAAGCCCATAAGACAGAAAAAGAAAGACTATTGGCGATAATGGAAGACGCTACTATTTTCTTTGAAAATGGATTCAGGAAATCAAAGGAAGCTCAAGACTATCTTAGAAAAAGGGGATTAAAAGAAGAAACAATTAAGAAATTTAGAATAGGCTTTATACCAGTTGATTGGAGATTGCTCTATGATTATTTGAAAAGTAAAAAATATTCAGATAATGATATGGAAAAAGCAGGACTGATAAAGAAGCCAGAAGATACAAGCAAGGGCTACTATGATCGTTTCCGCGGAAGAGTGATGTTTCCAATAGCAGATTCTAGTGGCCGTATCATCGCTTTCTCTGGAAGAATACTAATAGATGATGGTAAGTCTGCAAAGTATCTCAATAGTCCAGATACAATGCTTTTCAATAAATCGACTGTTTTGTATGGGATTGATAAGGCCAAGCAAGATATAAGAATAAAAAACTATTCTATTCTAGTCGAGGGGCAAATGGATCTTGTCCTTTCTCATCAAGCTGGGATTAGAAATACTGTAGCTGTATCGGGCACAGCACTTGCGGATACATTACTTTCCAAGGAAAATGTGGTGAATAATCTAGGAATAGTGAAAAGGCTTTCAAATAATATTATTCTAGCTTTTGATTCTGATAATGCTGGTAGGAAGGCGGCAATGCGCTCAGCAGCCATAGCTCTAGGACTTGGAATGGATGTGAAAATTGCTGATCTTCCAGAAGGGAAAGATCCTGCTGATATGGTCCTTTCAGATCCTGAATCATGGAAGAATGTCTTGCGTAATTCCAAACCTGTGGTAGAATTCCAACTTGATAATGTGCTTTCAAAAAATACAGATCGCAAGCTTGATCCTAGGAAACTACCTCAAGCTCTACGAGAAAATGTATTTCCATTTATTGCTCCTCTTTCAGGCGCGATGGAAAAAGCACACTATATAAGACTGATAAAGGAAAAGACAGGACTTTCTGAAGAATCGATAAGAGAAGATCTCTTCAAAACAGAATCTTCTTTGAAGGATGATATAGCCAAGGTTCGTGGTGTAGAAGATTTCCATATTACTTCTTCACGACTTGATGCTATAGCGAGAAAGCTTTTTGGTTTATTGTATTTTCTGGAGAAAAATCCGATCCCTAATATCGATATTTCATATTTTAAAAATGCAATAAAAGAAATATCAGGAGAAAAGTATGACAATTTAATAAAGAGCGTAGAACCTTTCAAGGATGAATTACTTCTTGAAGCTGAAGTAAGATTCGGTTCAAATAATAAAGATTTAGAGAAAGATTTGAAAGAATTACTCGTCAATTTTGAAGATGATTCTCTGCGCGAAGAATTTAGTGAGGTGATAAAATCAGGCGTCAATTCCAAGGAAAGCAATGAGAAGTTGCATGCATTAAATAAAAAAAAATTAGAATTAGAAAATAAAAAGAAAAAACTATAATTTTATGAAAAAAGGAAAAAAAATAGTGAAGAAAGCAGTGAAGATAGTCAAGAAAAAATCTAAGAAATTAGTGAGAAAGCCTTTAAAGGCAAAGCAGAGTAAAGCTAATGAATTTGAAATAAAGTCTCAGAAACTCATATCGAAAGGTAGGGAAAGAGGTTTCGTAATATATGATGAAATACTGAAAGAATTTCCTAATATTGAACAAGATATTGTTTTTCTTGATGATTTGTATGTGAAATTTTCTACTGCAGGTATAGATGTTCTCGAGGGTGGAGGACTTCTAGAAATGGAACCAGAAGTATCTCATCAGCCTAAGAAATATGCTTATGGTGCGAAAAGTTCTGATTCTTCATATGATTCTATTCAAATGTATTTGAAGGAAATAGGACAATATGCTCTCATTTCTGCAATAAATGAAAAAGATTTAGCAAAGAGAATACAAGCAGGGGATAAAGAAGCGAAGAATCTTCTAGCAAGAGCAAACCTTCGTCTTGTCGTTTCTATTGCCAAGAAATATGTAGGAAGAAGTCCAGATCTTACCTTACTTGACCTTATTCAAGAAGGAAATCTAGGTCTTTTCAAGGCTGTGGATAAGTTTGATTGGACAAAGGGCTATAAATTCTCGACATATGCCACATGGTGGATACGCCAAGCCATTACCCGCGCTCTGGCAGATCAGAGTAGGACTATTCGTGTACCAGTCCACATGGTAGAAACAATTGCAAAATATAAGCAAGTAGTGAGAAGACTTACCCAAGACCTCGGCCGTGATCCACTTCCAGATGAGATTGCCACAGAAATGGGACTTGATGTAAGTAAGATTTATAATATTGAAAAAATAGATCAAAGTGTCGCTTCTCTTGAAGATCCAGTAGGAGATGAAAGCGATGATGGCAAGTCCACACTCGGTGACTTCATTGCCGATGATAAAATACTTTCCCCAGATCAAGAATCATCTCGAAGAATACTACGAGATCAGGTCAATGAAATACTCGGAGATCTATCCGAAAAAGAAAAGAAAATACTCGAAATGAGGCATGGACTTACCGATGGCATTACACACACACTTGAGGAAGTAGGGAAGGAGTTTGGAGTCACCCGCGAAAGAATTCGCCAGATCGAAGCCAAGGCACATGAGAAGATAAGGCAACATGATAAGATAAATAGATTGAGGAATTATTAAATTTCAGATGCAAAACCCCGAATTCGAAACTTTATACAAAAGGTTAAATTCTGCTCAGAAAAAAGCTGTAGATACTATAGAAGGACCGGTCATGGTGGTGGCTGGGCCGGGTACTGGTAAGACTTCTATTTTAACATTACGTATTGCAAATATTTTAAAAAAGACCAATACATCGCCAGAGAATATTCTAGCGCTTACTTTTACAGAATCAGGAGCTTATGCAATGAGAAAAAAGCTAGTTTCTATAATAGGTACTGCGGGATATAAGGTAAATATAAATACTTTTCATGGCTTTTGTAATGAAGTTATAAAGCAATATCCAGAAAGATTCCCGAGAATTATTGGATCTACAGCTATTACAGATATTGATCAAATATCAATTTTAGAAAAAATCATACAAGAAATTAATTTGAAATTTCTTAAACCTTATGGTGATATCTTTTTCTATATAAAGCCGGCACTTTCTGAAATACGAAATTTGAAAAGGGAAGCTATAGGTGTAAAAGATTTTGAAAAAATAATAGAAAAACAAGAGAAAGATTTCAAAAACATTCCAGAGAAAGTCCATATAAAAGGTGCTCATAAAAGCAAGATGAAAGGGGAGTTTATAAAACTTAAAGAAAGAATTGAAAAGAATAAAGAATTACTTGCTTTATACGAAGCATATGAAAATAGTTTAAAAAAAGAAAAATTCTATGATTTTGAGGATATGATAATAGAAGTGGTGAAGACCCTTCGAAAAGACAATAATCTTTTACTTATACTTCAAGAGCAATATCAATATATTCTTGCAGATGAACATCAAGATGCCAATAATACCCAGAACACTGTTCTAGAATTGCTTTCAAATTTTCATAAAAATCCAAACCTTTTTATTGTAGGCGATGAAAAGCAGGCCATTTTTCGTTTTCAAGGTGCATCTTTGGAAAATTTTCTCTATTTTAAAAAACTTTATCCTGAGGCAACACTCATACACTTAGAAGAGAATTATCGTTCAACTCAAAATATTCTTGATGCTTCACACTCACTTATTTCAAATAATAAAATAATAGAAGGGCAGAAGAGAGTAGCACTTAAATCGAAGATGGAAAAAGGGAAGGAACCTATTCATATATATGAATGTGCAAATATCTCTGAAGAAAATAATTTCATAATAAAAGATATAAAAAATAAAATAAAATCGGGAATTAAACCAGATGAAATAGCCATTCTGTATAGGGATAATAAAGATGCATTCGAAATAGCCCATGCATTAGAGAAGACGGATATCCCTTTTCGAATCGAATCAGAAAATGATATTCTGAAAGATGAAAATATCAAAAAACTCCTTATTATATTCGAATCAATCAATAATTTGGCTGATGAAGAAAAGCTTGGCGCTCTATTATTTATTGATTTTTTCAAAATAGATGCAATAGATATTTATAAATTATTTGATCAAATTAGAAAAGATAGGACGAAGCTTATAGATGCAATAAGGAAAAGTTTCCCCGAAATTTCGAGGAAGCTTTCTTCATGGGCTTCTATTTCCTATAATAAAACCTTTATTGAACTTTTCGAAATAATTGTACGTGAATCTGGATTTCTGGAAAATGCTCTATCAAGTATTGATTCTTTAGAAAGGATGTCGACGCTTGAAGTATTTTTTGATGAAATAAAAAGATTGATTGGAGTTCGTAAAGAATATTATTTGAAAGATTTTATAAAACATTTAGAGCGTGTTCGTGAACACGGAATTCTTACGAAGAGTGGAAAAGGAATAATGAAAAGTGGAATAAGATTGATGACAGCTCATAAATCAAAAGGTTTGGAATTTGATTATGTTTATATTATCGGTGCCTTCGATGGACATTGGGGTAATAAATCAAGAAGGGTATATTTTCACACCTTATCATCCGTCGATACTACTATAGATGATGAAAGAAGACTTTTCTATGTAGCTATGACTCGTGCTAGGAAAGCTGTGACCATTACATATTCAAAAGAAGGAGATGAGGGTCGTGAACAGCTTCCAGCACAGTTTCTAAGTGAAATTTCTCCTGAATTTAAAAAGATAGAAATCGCAAAATCCATTTCAGATTCATCATTACATTTCGAGGAATCGATAGTGCATAAAAATCATGAAATAAAAAATAAAAAATATTTACAAGAACTTTTTCTTGATCAGGGTCTATCTGTAACCGCCTTAAATAATTATCTCAAATGCCCATGGGAGTATTTCTTCATCAATCTCATAAGGTTACCACGCGCGCAGAATAAACATCAGATGTATGGTACAGCTATACACGAAACTCTAAAAATTTTCTTCGATAAATATAAAATAGAAGAAGATATGGATAAGAAAGATACAATTAAGCTTTTTGAATTTAACTTGCATAAGACATTATTAAATCAAAATGACTATAAAGATAGCTTAAATAAGGGTAAAACGGCTCTAGAGGGCTATTTTGAGGCTTATAAAGGGAAATGGAATCGCACTTTACTCACAGAATATAGTATTAGAGGTGTACATTTGAATATTGGTAAATTTGATCTATTACTCAAGGGTCAATTGGATAAAGTTGAATTTATTAATGATAAAGATGTAAATGTTGTCGATTATAAAACTGGAAAAAATAAATCAGGAAATAAAGAAAATTATCATCGTCAATTAGTATTCTATAGATTTCTCCTCGACCTTGATGAAAAGAAAAAATATAAAATGAAATCAGGTGAACTTGATTTTATTGAACCCGATAATAAAGGCAAATATAAAAAAGAAAAATTCGAAATTTCGGATGAAGAAGTGAAGAATCTGAAGAAGATTATAGAGGAAAAAGCTTTAGAGATTTATGATTTAACTTTTTGGGATAAGAATTGTGATGATAAAGACTGCTATTTCTGTTCACTTAGTAAAGCATCAATAGCTTGTTTGACATTATCGAACGGTTGAGCACCTTCAAGTGGAATATATTTACCTGATGGAGTGATGATAATACTCGAAGGAGTACCTTGAATTCCTATATTTACTCCATCGAGGAATTCAGCTTCTACTTTTTCTTTAAATTTTCCACTTACTAAACAATTATTGAAATCTGTTACATTTATACCCACAAACTCCGCGATCTTTGGTAATTCTTTCTGATCCAATCCTCCTGGTGTATCTACTGTAACGGATGGAGTAATATCGTATAGACGATTCGTATATGCCCAGAATTTCTCATTTCCTCCGAGAGATCCGGCACATTCCATGGCTTGTGCTTCCTTACCTGCATTTGGATGAAGGATTCTTCCATTTGCATCTGGTTTATCTAAAGGATAATGACGATAGACCCATGCCACATCTCCTGATTTACCATATGCATCCATCACTCTTTTCATAGTTACATGAAAAGCCTTACAGAAAGGACAAGATGGATCAGAATATTCGACTATCTTTATTTTCGCATTTGGATTACCTAGTATATAGTCGCTGTCTGTAATTGGTTTCATAATCTCTTCTATGCTTTTATTTGCTGAAGCCTGATTTGGTACTTGTGATGAAGGACCTTTACTCCAGATCACTGCACCTGCGATTATTGCCCCAGCTATGACAATGGCAGTTGGTATATTTAAAAGATTTGATGGGCCTCTTGACTCTTGTTCTGTTTCCATACAGTTTTATATTATATTAATTCTTGTTATAATAAAGTCAATTATAGCATATGATTTTAACCATTATTGCAATAGGAGCGTTTCTCACTACTTTTATAGGTGGTATTCTCGCTTTAAGATTTCGGGATAAATTACATTTGGTCTTGGGTTTTAGTGCTGGAGCGCTTCTGGGCGTAGCGTTCTTCGATCTTTTACCTGAATCAATTTCTCTTGCAAGTGGAAGTTTCAATGTGACAAATATCGCATCATTTATTGCTTTAGGTTTCTTTCTCTTTATGATAATTGAAAGATTTATTGCTCCTCATCATCATAATGATGAACATTGCGAAAATGAAAATCATCGTGGTAGGCTGGGTGCTGGAAGTCTTTCATTTCATAGCTTTTTAGACGGATTGGCTATTGGTTTAGCTTTTCAAGTTTCCAATTCTGTAGGTGCTATTGTGACTGTAGCAGTCTTAATCCATGATTTTTCTGATGGTGTGAATACTGTAGGTTTAATATTAAAAAATGGTGGAAGTATAAAAGAAGCGGGAAAATGGCTTTTTATAGATTCTCTAGCGCCAGTTCTTGGTATAGTTGCCTCTATTTTTATTAAACTTTCAAATACA
>JBBUAH010000009.1:0-20716 GCA_038058815.1 Patescibacteria group bacterium | reverse complement strand
AAGTATAAGATACTAAAAGAAATCCTTATAGAAGATCTAGATGTATTCATAAAGCCATTTAGAGAGAATCGTGAAAAATTAAGTAAAAATATCGCAGAAGTTAAAAAAGTTCTAGAAAACGGTGCCGTAAAAGCCAAGGATATAGCAGATAAAAAACTTTTAATAGTAAAGAAAAATATTGGTGTAATCTAAATATCATGCAAAGAACATATATAAAGGATTTAAGTGAAAAAATCGGAAAAGAAGTGAGCATCTCTGGATGGGTGGATATTCGTCGTGATCAAGGTAAGCTTATTTTCTTTGATTTTAGAGATATAACAGGAAGAATTCAGGGAGTGATACTGCCAAACGCGAAAGATGCACATATAGTCGGGTCGACACTGAGGCCTGAGTGGGTGGTAGAAGTGAAAGGGAAGGTAAATGCCAGACCAGAGAAGAATGTGCAGAAAGATAAGATGAATGGGGAAATTGAGCTTGAAATATTGGAAATAAAGGTCATTGGAAGTGCAAAGGAACTACCCTTCCCAAAGAATGAGGATGTAAATATAGATATTCACCTCGATAATCTCCCATTAACTCTAAGAAAATCAAAATATACCACTATATTTAAGATTCAAGCTCAAATAGTGAAAGCTTTTAGAGATTTCTTTACAAATGAGAATTTTGTTGAATTTCAGGCACCGAAACTCATAGGAGATGATGCTGAAGGTGGTGCAAATTCTTTTGATGTAACATATTTTAAACATATCGCCCATCTAGCACAAAGTCCACAGTTATATAAACAAATAATGGTTGGTGTATTTGAACGCGTATTTGCAGTTGGAAATGTTTATAGAGCAGAAAAACATAGTACAACAAGACATTTGAATGAATATACGAGCCTGGATATAGAAATGGGTTTTATCAAAGATCACTATGACATCATGAATATTGAAAATAAATTTATGATTTATCTTTCAAATGAATTAACCAAATATTGTTCTAAAGAATTTAAAGTTCTTAATGCAATAATTCCAGTAGTTCCAAAAGATATTCCAAAATTGACATTGAGAGAAGCTCAGAAATTAATTACAAAAGAAACAGGAAAAGATTGCACAAATGAACCAGATCTAGAACCAGAACATGAAAGATGGCTTTGCGATTATGCAAAAAAGACTTTTGATTCTGATTTTATATTTATAATGAATTTTCCAACAGCAAAAAGACCATTCTATACATATAGAGACGAAAAAGATCCGACTTATACCAAAGGGTTTGATTTACTTTTCAGAGGTGTCGAAATTACTACAGGTGCTCAGAGAATACATGAATACGATGATTTAGTATCATCAATGAAAGAAAAGAAACTTAATCCAGAAAGATTTAGTTATTATCTACAAGCATTCAGATCAGGTATGCCACCTCATGGAGGATTCGGTTTAGGTCTTGAAAGACTTACAGCCAAGCTACTTAATATTGAAAATGTGAAAGAAGCGACATTATTCCCAAGAGATTTGAATAGAATAGATAATTTATTGTCGAAAAATTAGGAATAAAGTCTGCTATAATATATTCATGTCTGAAATTTTTACCATAAAGACTCCTGAATTCGAGGGTCCTCTTGATTTGCTCCTTTCTCTTGTGGAAAAGAGAAAGCTTTTTATAAATGATATTTCTCTTGCCAAGGTTACTGATGATTTCATCTCTCATGTTCAAAACTTTGAGAAATTACCTATGGGTGAAGCGGCAAAGTTTATACTTGTAGCCTCAACTCTTCTTTTAATAAAATCTAGATCTCTTTTACCATCTCTTACTCTTTTCGAGGAAGAGGAACAAGATATGCATGATCTTGAGACTAGATTGAAGATTTATAAAAGAATAAAGGATGCAAGTCTTAATATAAAGGATCTTTTCGGTTCTGAAATGATATTTTCCCAATCCCAAAGTAGACCGATAAGACCAGTCTTCTCACCTCATGAATCGATGAATTTATCTTCACTTATTCAAGCTATAAAAGATATTATAGAGGCTCTTCCGAAAAAAGAAATGATACCGAAAGCTGTGATCAGAAAAGTCATCAGTCTTGAGGAAATGATTGATAATCTGACCAAAAGAATTACTCAGGGTCTTAAGATGAAATTTAGTGATTTTTCTAAAATACATAAAGAAGAAAGAGTAAATGTCATAGTCGGCTTTCTAGCCATGCTGGAGCTTGTAAAACAAGGGGTGATTCTAGTATCACAAAACAAAATGTTTGGAGATATAGATATGGAAACGATGAATGTTGGAGTTCCGAGGTATGATTGATGTATAATAATTAAAATATGAAATTAGAATCGCAAATAGAAGCTATATTATTTTGGAAAGCTGAACCAGTATCAATAAAGAAACTGGCTAGTATTTTTAATAAAAGTGAAAATGAAATAAAGGAAGCAATACGATCTTTAGATGAATCATTGAAAGGAAGAGGGATTACTCTTATTCAATGGGAAGATGAAATCACCTTAGGTACAACGAAGGAAATTTCCAGCCTTATCGAATCATTGACTAAAGAAGAATTGAATAAAGATCTAGGAAAAGCGGGGCTTGAGACGCTCTCTATCATTTTATATCAAGGTCCAATATCAAGGGTAAATATAGACTATATTCGAGGTGTAAATTCCCAGTTTATCCTAAGAAATCTTCTAGTACGTGGATTGATAGAAAGGGTAGATAATCCAGAAGATCAAAGAAGTTTCTTATACAAACCATCTTTAGAACTTTTCTCATATTTAGGTATTAAGAAAATAACAGATTTACCGGATTATACATTGATAAATGAAGATATAGAAAAATTTAGAAAACAAACTCATGAGTAAAAGCCAAAAGATAGATAGAGTATTTCTTATTTCCGTTTTACTTTTGACGGTTGCTGGCTTCTTTATCTTTACTTCTGCTTCCCTCGGTCTTTTAGCAAGGGACGGTGTTACATTTGGCTCTGTAGCTCTAAGACAGACTATTGGGCTTATAATCGGTGCTGGAGGATTTTTCATAATGTCTAGAACTCAATATAGAAATCTTAGAAAATATGCTTTTTATATTTTTGTCTTTTCTATTATTATAAATCTATTACTCTTCGTTCCAGCATTTAGAATAGATCATGGAGGAGCTTCTAGATGGATCGATCTTCGATTTATCACATTCCAACCATCAGAATTTCTAAAAATTGCCTTTATTATATACTTCGCGGCTTGGCTTTCTGGAACAAGAGAAAAAACATCAGGATTAATCATGGGAGTACTTCCGTATTTAGTTATTGTTGGAATATTAGGATTATTACTTTATAAACAATCGGATTTAGATACTCTTGTGGTGATCGCTTCTACAGGAATAGTCATGCTCTTTGCTTCTGGGGCAAGAAAAAGAGATTTATTGATTATAGGTATTATTTTAATTCTTGCAGTTTCTGCTTATGCATATATACAGCCATATGCCCGTCAGAGAATTATGACTTTCCTAAATCCTTCACTAAATCCTCAAGGAGCCGCTTATCAGATTCAACAATCTCTTATTTCAATCGGTTCAGGGAAATGGACAGGACGAGGATTCGGCCAAAGTATTCAAAAATTCAACTATCTTCCAGAACCAATAGGTGATTCTATATTTGCTGTAGGAGCAGAAGAATTCGGTTTTATTGGATCTGTTGGGCTTATTGTCCTTTTCCTTTTATTCCTTTTTAGATCAATAAAAATAGCTGTAAGGGCTCAAGATAGCTTCGGTGGACTTATTGTAATCGGAATTGCTATACTAGTTATGATCGAATCATTTATGAATATTTCATCAATGTTGGGTATTATTCCTCTTTCTGGTATGCCACTTCTTTTTGTAAGCCAAGGGGGAACAGCACTCATTATTATTCTTACAGCCACAGGAATAATCGCCAATGTTTCAAAATATCAAAAGTTATAAATAAAATATTAAAATGAAAATACTTTTTACAGGAGGGGGAACAGGGGGGCACTTTTATCCGATTATTGCCATTGTTGAAGCTCTTTATGAAGAAGCAGTAGAAAAAAAAGTTCTGACACCTAAGCTTTATTATATGGCACCGACGAAATATTCCGCAAGAGAGCTTTTCGATCATGATATCGAATTTATATATGTTCCAGCAGGAAAAATAAGAAGATATTTTTCCTTATTAAATTTTACAGATGTATTCAAGACTATTTGGGGTGTAATATCCGCATTTATTAAAATGTATAAAATATATCCAGATATAGTATTCGGTAAAGGTGGTTATGCTAGTTTTCCTCCACTCTTCGCAGCTCGTCTCTTAAATATCCCTGTAATTATCCATGAATCAGACAGTGCGCCAGGAAAAGTTAATGCTTGGGCAGCGAAATTTGCCAAGAAAATAGCCATATCATATCCGGAAGCATATCAATATTTTGATGCCAAGAAAGTCGCATTTACAGGTCTTCCAATCCGAAAGGAGATTACATATCCTTTAAAAGAAGGGGCTAGAGAATTTCTTAATCTTGAAGAAAAAACTCCCACAATCTTTATCATGGGCGGTTCCCAGGGGGCACAAAAAATAAATGATGTGATAATCGATAGTCTTCCAGATCTAGTCAATAGATATCAAATAATACATCAGACAGGTAGGGATAATTTCGAAATAGTAAAGGAAACTGCTGATATAGTTCTCAAAGATAATGCCAATTCATATCATTATCACCCTTTCGACTATCTTAACAGTCTGGCAATCAGAATGTCCGCAGGCGTAAGTGATATTGTCATTTCTAGGGCTGGTTCTACTATATTTGAAATTGCTACATGGGGCTTGCCTTCTATTATTATCCCCTTACCCAAGGAAATAAGTCATGATCAGACAAAAAATGCTTTTTCATATGCCCATACAGGTGCATGCACCGTTATAGAAGAAAATAATCTATCTTCTCATATTCTAATTTCAGAGATTGACAGAATCGTGAATAATCCGTCTATTAAAGATCGTATGCGCCAAGGAGCCAAGGAATTTGGCCATATTAACGCCGCTAAGAAAATCGCCAATGAAATACTTGAATTAGGATTGGAACATGAATAATTTGTATGATATACTTCGCCCACTAATTAATAGCAATTAACTTTAAAAAATATGGAATCAACATCAAGTGGAATAAGAACATGGCAATGGGTAGTGACTGTAATCGTCATAGTTATTCTAGTTGTTCTTGGGTATTATATGTTTAAGGAAGGAAAAGATACTGGAGCAGTCATACCTGAGGAAACAGAGACTACTACACAAGCTAATGATGTGAATAGAGTGATAGTATCCGATCAATTCCCTGGAAATATTGTGTATATTTCATCTGTACAATTGACTCAACCAGGATATGTAGTAATCCATAAGGATAATAAAGGTGTGCCAGGAGATGTTATAGGCTATCAATATTTCGAAAAGGGTACATACCCAGGAAAGATTACTCTTACATCACCGACAGTAGAAAAAGATACATATTATGCAATGCTTCATTCAGATGATGGTGATAAAAAGCTCAATGCGGAAAAGGATCTTCCACTAAAGGATGCTTCAGGAAATATTATAATGAAAATATTCAAGGCATCAGTAAATATCGCAGAAGTTAAAGGGTAAAGAGTAGAAAATATTCTTAAACAAAGAAGTTCCTTAAATGGGACTTTTTTGTTATAATAATTTCAATTATGAATAAAAAGGTAATTACACGTTTTGCACCATCACCAACAGGTCTATTGCACGCTGGAAACTATCGTACAGCCCTTTTTGCCTATATTTATACTCTTCAGAATAAAGGGGAATTTATTTTGCGTATTGAAGATAGTGATCAAGCTCGATCTAAGAAAGAGTATGAGGAAAATATTATAGAAAGTCTAGAGTGGCTTGGCATAAAATACAATAAATTTTTCAGACAATCAGATAGAACTGAAATCCATAAATCATATATTAAAAAACTAATAGACTCTGGACATGCCTTTATCTCTAAAGAGAAACCAGAAAAAGAAAGCGATAGGGAAGAAGTAATAAGATTTAAAAATCCAAATAAAAAAATAGTCTTTGATGATCTAATAAGAGGAGAAATTGAATTCGATACTACCGAACAAGGTGATTTCGTCATTGCAAGAAGTATGGACGAGCCAGTATTTCATCTTGCTGTGGTTGTCGATGATAGTGAAATGGGTGTCACCCTCATTATTCGTGGCGAAGATCATATATCCAATACCCCCAGACATATCCTCATATATGAAGCTTTGGGCCTTCCGGTGCCTCTATACGCTCATTTACCGCTTCTTTTATCTCCAGATAGATCAAAGCTCTCTAAGAGGAAAGGGGCTCTTCCTATAACCGCATATAGAGATAAAGGATATTTAAAAGAAGCCTTGATAAATTATATGGCATTTCTTGGTTGGAATCCTGGTACAGAACAAGAAATAATGTCACTTAATGAAATAATTTCTCAATTCAAACTCGGAAAAGTCCAGAAGTCTGGAGCGATTTTTAGTGAAGAAAAGCTTGATTGGTTTAATAAACAATACATTGGAAAAATGAATATGAAGGAATTTGAAGATCATGCTAAGGTTTTTATTCCTGAAAATATTTCATCCAAACTCCTACCTTTAATAAAAGAAAAAATAAATAAGTTTTCAGAAATTTCAGAATTAATCAATGGGGAACTTTCATTTATTAAACCATTATCAGAATATCCAAAAGAATTATTGAAATGGAAACAAGAAAAAGATCTTGTGAATACAAAGGAATATCTTAAATTAATTATCAAAAAACTTTCTGTTCTCAGTGATTTCTCGAAAGAATCAGTAAAATCCGCTGTATGGCCACTTGCAGAAGAAAAGGGAAAAGGGAATATACTCTGGCCGATGAGAGTAGCATTATCAGGAAAAGAAAAGTCCCCAGACCCGTTTATTATTTCAGAAATTCTTGGCAAGGAAGAAACTATAAAAAGACTTACTTATGCCAATAAAAACATCTGATCTATTTATACTTTTAGCATTTCTATCCTTTCTTCTATTCGCTCTTTTTTCTTTTGCTAATGCCCAAAGTATAGATGAATTAAAATTGAAAATAAATGAAAAGAATGTTTCAATACAGAAACTCGAAGAAGAAATAGCACAATATCAAAAAGAAATAGAAGTATTGGGTCAAGAAGCCGATTCTCTGAAAAATACCCTGAAATCATTGGATATATCAAAGAAGAAACTCGAAGCAGATATTAAAATCACCGAAAACAAAATCGTCGCAAAAAATCTAGAAATAAAGGAACTTCTATTACAAATCAGTGATAAAAGTGAAAGGATAACGGATAGTAAAAGAGTAATTTCCCAATCTCTTTATGCTGTATCCCAAATAGATTCTGCATCTGTTATAGAAACCCTTTTAAGTAAAAAGACTTTTTCAGATATATGGAGTAATACTGATGAACTTTCCACTCTGCAGGGAAGTATGCAGAATAGAATAAAGGAATTAGAAAATTTAAAATCAAATTTAGAGGATAATAAAAAGCAGACAGAAAAGAAGAAAGCTGAATTGGTATCTTTAACAAATGATTTGAGAAATCAAACAAGTATAATTGCTGATACAGTAAAAGAAAAGAATTCTATTCTTGCTGAAACAAAAAATACTGAAGTGAATTATAAGAAATCACTAACATTAAAGAAAACACAAAAAGAAGAATTCGAAAAGGAAATGCTCGATTTAGAATCAGCCTTAAAAATAGCAATAGATCCAAAAAGCATTCCGAGTATAGGCTCTGGAGTATTAAGATGGCCACTTGATAAAGTAAGAATTACCCAATATTTTGGTAATACCGAATTTGCCTCTAGAAATCCTCAAGCATACAGTGGGAAAGGACATAATGGTGTCGATTTTGGTATCGCTATAGGCACACCAGTAAAAGCTGCACTAAGTGGTATAGTCATAGGGTTTGGAAATATGGATTTAGCTGGAGGTGGTAGATGTCGTTCATATGGAAAATGGATAATGATAAAGCATCCAAATGGTCTCTCTACACTCTATGGACATCTATCACTCATTGGAGTTATTCAAAATCAGACAGTCTATACAGGGGAGGTAATAGGCTATAGTGGAAATACAGGATACTCTACAGGCCCCCATTTACATTTCAGTGTATATGCCACAGAAGGAGTACGCATTACACAGCTTACAAATAGTATTAATTGCAAAAATGCAATAGTGCCACTAGCAGATCTTAAGGCATATTTAAATCCTCTTTCATATTTATAATTCATCTATTCAATTATCCTCGCCAACAATTCTCAGTAGTTTGCGGGGCGTTTTTTTTGTGTTATATTTAGCCTTATAAAATGAATGAAATATTAAGAAAAATAAAACAAATAATACCAAAAAATATCTTCAATTTCTTTGAACCTTTTTATCATTATCTTCTCTCTTTGTCGGGAGCAATATTTTATAGATTTCCATCAAGAAAAATAAAGGTTATAGCTATCACTGGAACAAAAGGGAAGAGCTCAATTACAGAAATAATAAATGCTATTCTGGAAGAAGCCGGTTTTGTCACTGCTGTTTCAAATACGATAAGATTTAAGATTGCTTCTGATTCAGAAGAAAATCTAAAAAGAATGTCTACTCCGGGTCGTTTCGCTATTCAAAGATTCCTTCGAAAAGCTTTGAATGCTAAATGTGATTACGTTATTGTAGAAATAACATCTCAAGCAGCATTACAGTTTAGACATCGTTTTATAGAATTAGATGCATTAATTTTTACCAATCTAGCACCAGAACATATAGAAGCTCATGGTTCGTTTGAAAATTATAAAAATTCGAAATTAAAAATTGCTAAAGCTTTATCAAAATCAAAAAAACGTCCACGTATCTTGATTGTTAATAAAGATGATAAAGCATCAGAAGAATTCTTAAAATATGATTCTGATATAAAATCGACATATAGTCCTTCTGAATTTTATCCATATGAGATTAAACCTTTTGACATTTCATTTTATTTTAAAAACCAAACAGTAAATTCAAATCTATCAGGATTGTTTAACTTATATAATATCTGCGCGGCAATGAAATTTGCAGAAACACAAAATATAAAGACAGATATAATTATAAAATCCATAGGAAATTTGAAAGAAATACCCGGCAGGGTAGAGATGGTGAAAGTGGGCCAAGATTTCAATGTAGTCGTAGATTATGCTCATACTCCCGATTCATTACAGAAACTCTATGAGATATTTAGAGGAACAAGAAGAATATGCGTCTTAGGAGGAACGGGTGGGGGAAGAGATACATGGAAAAGAAAAGAAATGGGAAAAATAGCTGATAATAATTGCGATACTATTATCTTAACCAATGAAGATCCATATGATGAAAATCCAGATCAAATTATTTCTGATATAAAAGAGGGAATAAGAAGTAATAAGACAAAAATAATTATGGATAGAAGAGAGGCAATAAGGGAAGCAATTTTTAATGCAAGAACAGGGGATTCGATAATCATCTCAGGTAAAGGTACAGATCCTTCTATAATGGGTCCGAGAGGTACATATATACCATGGAGTGATGCTAATGTGGCAAAAGAAGAGCTCGCTACCCTGTTGAAAATAAAAAAATAATTCATGTATATCCATGTTATAATAGACCCGTATGATTAAATGGATAATTATTGGATTATTAGGTCTTATACTGCTAGGCTATCTAGGCTTCGATGTGAGGAAGGCGATAGATGCTTCGGCTACTAGAAGTAACCTTGAATATGCCAAGGAAGTCACTTTATATATCTGGAATAAATATTTGAAAGAACCAATTACATTTCTTTGGAATGATATATTTATAAAATATATTTGGACTCCAGCGTTGAATAATTTAATTAAAACAAATAATAATCAAGCAACTACCACTCTACCTATTTCTTCGAAGTCACCGTAGGGGATTGGTTCGGATATATACAACGTCGAGAAAGAGATATTGTGCGACAAAGAACCTTATTTATTCATCGCTACTTCCTTTGCTTTCCAACATTTAGATGATGCACTCCATGGTGTTGAGCCGAATTTCTCATAAAGATATTTGGCATAAGCGACATTCCCTTCCATGGTATATATATCATATCCTAGCTTTTCAGCTGTGATTAAGTGATATTTTTCATTGATCTGCATCACACCGACATCGGCACTATTTGCCTTCCCTCTTATAACATTCCCATCCTTACCGATATGGGTAAAGGTAGATTCACATCGAGCGATTTCTATTAAGATCGGAGTATCTGAATAATGTTCACGAAGATACTTCTCTACTGCTTTCTTATCGTTTTCTGTAATGACAATGGTCTTTACGACTGAAGTATCAACGTTTGGTTGAACTACTGCAACATCAGTCGAAGGTGCTCCTGCGCCATACATAGACGAAAGAAGAAATACTATTCCTGTTGTAAGTTCAATCATATAATTCAAAACGAGTTAACTAAAAAGCATGAACTCAATAGCTAACTCGTATTAGTCATAATACTAGCATACAGTATATATGATGTCAATGGTCAAAAACTTGCATTTATGACCTTATTTATATATACTATTTTCCACTATGGCAACGAAAAAAGCAGGAGGGTCAACAAAAAACGGTAGGGATTCGAATCCGAAATACCTAGGAATAAAGGTAAATCATGGTGAGACTGTGACTGTTGGTTCTATTATCATAAGACAAAGAGGCACAGATGTAGCTCCAGGAAAAAATATAGGAATGGGAAAAGATCATACCCTCTTTGCACTTAAGGACGGTATAGTAAAATTCGGCTCAAAAAGAATGACACATTTCGATGATTCAGTAAAAAGGAAAAAAGTAGTAAGTGTTATTTAGCTTTAATATCTAGATTAAACTTAATCTTCTTCCCCCCTACTTTTATACTGATTTCATGAATTCCAATTTCTTTAATATGTTTTTCTAATTCAATATGTTCTGAATCTATTTGCAATCTAGTCTGATCTTCTATCGCTTTTATTATTTCTGGTTTATGTACAGCGGCAAATAGATGACTTTTTTCATTGGCCTTTTCTGTTATAGTAACAGTAATACCCTCAAGTTCAGATGCATTTTTTAATAGCAATTCTTGATGAACTTTCTTCTCCCCTTCTTCACGCAATCTTTCTAGTTCAACCCTTTTTATGGCGTCAGCAGTAGCAGGTATAGCAAAACCTCTAGGTATAAGTAAATTCACAGCATATCCATCACTAATATTCTTTATATCATATCTCTTCCCTACTTTCGAAACATCTTTCAATAATATTATTTTCATACGGTTTTAATTATATCTGTATATTACGGCTCTTTTCGTAAAATTTCAACTGCCCTATCCAATTGAGGATCAATTTTATTTTCTAAGTCTTTCTGAGTGATTTTCACTTCTATATCTGGGACTAGACCATCATGAGATAGATTATGCTCCTTGGGAGTAAGCCAACGCGCGATGGTGACCTTGAGAGATGTTTCTGGAGTGATTTCTACAAGTTCTTGAACAGAACCCTTGCCAAAAGTCTTAGTACCCACAAGCTTCGCTATTCCATGTTCTTGTAAAGCACCTGCCAAGATCTCTGAGGCTGATGCCGAACCATTATTTACCAGAATTACCATCTTATATTTTTCTTGTCCTCCAAAGAATTTATTCATAATATCATAACCCTTACTCTTATATACCTTATTTTCACCTTTTCCTCCGAAATCTTCTGTAACTATTAATTTTCCAGAAGGTAGAAACCAGCTAGCCATATCCCATGCAGCATCTAGATATCCACCGGGATTACCACGAAGGTCTAGAATGAGCTTATGAGAGCCTGATTCTAGGAAATCTCTCAATGCTTTCCTGAATAATTCTGGAGATTGGGCACTGAAGCTGAAAAGCCTAATGACGAATATACCATCAGCTCTTAGACCATTTGGATTATCATTACTTGCATTTACTAAATTGGGTTTAATTTCAGTTTCTATGGTTGGAATATCGATTATTTCACGAATAATTGTCTTTTCTAAAGGCTCACTGATACCTTCTCTTATAAGAGTTAACTTTACTGATGTTCCTTTTTTTCCTCTTATCAACTTTACTGCTTTATCCACAGGAAGATCAGCACTCGGCTTATCATCTATCTTAATTATTTTATCTCCTGTCTTCATACCAGCTCTATATGCAGGACTTCCCTTAAGTGGTGATACAATAGTGAGAATTCCATCCTTTATACCGATTTCCATTCCAACACCCTCGAAATTTCCTGCAATATCACTCTTAAATGATTTATTTTCCTCGGGTGGAAAAAATACTGTATATGGATCACCCTGAGAACTTGCAAGTCCTTGAATAGAAGACCAGATTCTTTGTTGTGTATCTGTGGTCGTAGCTGTTACAAATTTCTCACTTAAGACATTCCATACTTTCCAGAATGGTTCGAATTGCTCGGGAGTGACTGGGACACTATTTGGTATTGGAATAGTCAATAATTCTTTTCTGGCACTTCTTTCTCCGACATAACTTCCAGTGAAAAAAACTAAAAGCAGAACAACTAGTCCGATAACTATAAGGACTAACTTTTTTTGCTGTTGATTATTCATATAATACAAATATGATATACTATCGGCATGATAAAAACAAATGTTTATCGAAATTTAGAGTGGATTGATGTGGATTCACCCACTCTCGATGAAATTTCTTTATTAATAAAAAAGTATGATCTTCATCCATTAATCGGTGAAGAGCTTCTATCCCCTTCTAGGAAATCCAAGGTAGATGTCTTCGGTAATCATCTCTTTTTAACCTTACAAATCCCCATACGTTCAAAAATTAATAATAAATATGAAGTAAAAGAGAAAGAAATCGATTTTGTAATTAGTGATAAATTTATAATTACATCAAAAAATGAATTGATAGAGCCACTTCATAATTTTTCAAAAATATTAGAAACAAATAATATACTTGATAAAAGAAGTACTGGAGAACATGCTGGAATTCTGTTTTTCTATATGGTTAAAAAAATATATGATTATATGAGAAATGATTTGGAGAATATAAAGGATGCATTGATTGAAGCAGAAAAACATATTTTCCTCGGACGCGAGAGAAAGATGGTGGAAGTCATTTCAGAATTATCTAGAGAATTGATCGATTTTAAACAAACATCAGGGCTTCATGAGGAAACATTGGAATCATTTAAGAATATTCCAAAAGACTTTTTCGGGAATGAATTTAATAGTTTTACTGAAGATTTACGAGCAGAATATATATCAATTCATGATCTTGTAAGTAGTAACAAAGAATTGCTTTATGATTTACGCGATACGAATGATTCCCTACTTTCTACCAAGCAAAATGAGAGTATGAAATTGTTTTCAATTCTAGCCTTCGTTACCTTCCCTCTTATGCTATTTTTAAATCTTTTTATGTTACCGACCACACATACACCGATTATTGGTCATCCATTTGATTGGGAAATTATCGCTTTAATAGTCATAGTCGCTGCGCTTAGTATGTTTGCATATTTTAAGAAAAAAGAATGGCTTTAATTCACTTTTACAATACCTTAACCGGCCGAAAAGAAGAATTCAAGCCTTTAGAGAAAGGTAGGGTCGGTATCTATAATTGTGGACCGACAGTCTATGATATTGCTCATATTGGGAATTTAAGGACTTATATTTTAGACGATATTGTCCGTAGAGTTTTCGAATATAATGGATATTTCGTAAATCAAGTTATGAATATTACGGATGTGGATGATAAGACTATTAGAAGAAGTAAAGAACAGAATAAAAGCCTTGAAGAATTGACCAGATATTATGAAACTCTTTTTCTAGCAGATCTTCATTCATTAAATATTCTGACTCCCAATCGTCTATTGCGAGCTCGGGATCATATAAAAGAGATGATTGAAATGATCGTTATACTCTTAGAAAAAGGTGTAGCATATATTACAAAAGATGGTGTCTATTTCAGTATTGGATTATTTAGAAATTATGGAGAATTGGCAAAATTAAAAATAGAGGCAACAGATACTTCCACTCTTCGTGAAAGAATCTCCAATGATGAATATGAAAAAGAGAATCCTCGCGATTTTGCTCTTTGGAAATTTTTTAGAGAAGAGGATGAAAATGTACAATGGGAAGCACCTTTTGGAAAGGGTCGTCCGGGATGGCATATAGAATGTTCGGCTATGTCTACTTGGGCTTTAGGGCCGACTATCGATATTCACACTGGTGGCACCGACCTTATTTTCCCTCATCATACAAATGAAATCGCTCAATCAGAAGCCACGACTGACAAGCATTTTGTTAATTATTGGATTCATGGAGCATTTATAAATGTCAATGATGAAAAAATGGCAAAGTCAAAAGGTAATTTTCTTAAGCTTGCTGATATAGAAGAAGCCGGTATTTCTCCCCTAGCTTTTAGATATTGGCTTATGACATCGCATTATCGTTCTCAAATAAACTTCTCTATTGGGGCAGTAAAAAGCGCTCAAACAGCCTTTATTCGCCTTATAGAAGCCTTCATAAGACTAGGAGAAGTAGAACATGAACATATTCATGCTTCAGCTATAGTACGAGATTATAAAAATGAATTTTTGTCAAAAATAAATGATGATTTCAATATGCCGGAAGCCATTGCCCTCACTTGGGATCTTATAAAGGATCATACCGTAGAAGCGAAGAAAAAAGTAAAGCTTATGCTTGATTTTGATAGAGTTTTTGGATTTGGACTTAAGGGGGTGGCGGATATGAAGGAGGAAATACCTGCGGAAGTTATCGCCCTTGCCGAAACACGCGAAATAGCTCGCAAAGCAAAGGAATGGGATAAGGCGGATGCACTGAGGAAAGAAATTGAAACTAGGGGGTTTGAAATAAAAGATACAGACGAATCATTCGAGCTTTCCAAGAACAATAAAATATGCTTATGATTTTGCAGCTAGAAATTATGCGATAAAATAATTATATAATCAAATGACTAATAAATAGTAATACACAGTTTATAAACTGTTTATTCTATTTTCAGATTTTATTTATTTTGATCATGGTACAATGAAGCAATAAAATTTTATGAATCCAAATTCGCCATATTTCAAATCAAAAGATTTGCGTATACCACCGCAGAGTCTTGAAGCTGAAAAGGCTTTGCTTGGTTCTATTATGATTCGTCCTGAAGTTATATATGATGTTACAGATATTGTAAGTGAAAGATCTTTTTATTCTGATCGACACAAACTCATCTGGTCTGTAATGCTTGAGCTTTATGGTAAAAGTACTCCTATCGATCTTCTATCACTTTCTTCAAGACTGAAAGAAAGAGAAATACTAGAACAAGCTGGTGGTATGGGGTATTTGACCGAGCTTGTGCAAGGAGTTCCATCTTCTACGAATGCCAAACACTATGCAGAAATAGTACAAAAAAAGCATATTATGCGTGATCTTATAAATGCTTCCGAATATGTCGGTAATCTCGGATTTGATGAAGAAATGGATATTGAAGAAACGCTTGATAAGGCTGAAAAGAAGATTTTTGAAGTTACAAACTTTACAGGTACTCATAAATTCATTGCAATGAAAGATACTCTAGTAGAGGCATGGGAAAGACTCGATAAATTGCATAATTCAAAGAATGAACTTCGAGGTGTGCCTACGGGTTTTCGTGAGCTTGATAATAAGCTAGCTGGTTTGCAAAAATCAGATTTGATTATACTTGCCGCTCGACCTTCCATGGGTAAGACTTCTCTTGCTTTAGATATTGCTCGTATGGCAGCTATAAATCATAAAGTGCCTGTCGGAATCTTTTCACTTGAAATGAGTTCGCAGCAGCTTGTCGATCGTATACTTGCTGCAGAATCACAAGTCGATTCTTGGAAACTACGTACAGGACACAATCTCTCTGTTGAAAATGATTTCAAGGCTATTCGAGACGCTATGAATAGGCTTTCAGAAGCACCTATCTATATAGATGATCAACCAGCAAATAATATTCTTAAAATGCGCGCAGTGGCCAGAAGATTGAAAAGTGAAAAGGGTCTTGGACTTATAGTTGTCGATTATTTACAGCTTATGGTTCCGACACAAGCTCGTCATTCAGACAATATGGTTCAACAAGTTACAGAAATTTCTAGGGCACTTAAACAGTTGGCCCGAGAATTGGAAGTTCCTGTGCTTGCTCTTTCCCAGCTTAATCGTGCAGTAGAATCTCGCGGTGGTGAGCCTAGGCTTTCTGATCTACGTGACAGCGGATCGATCGAGCAAGATGCGGACGTAGTAATGTTCATTCATCGTGAAGATAAGTATAATAAAGATTCAGCAAAGCCAAATATTGCAAAGATTATGATAGAAAAGCATAGAAATGGTCCGACAGGATATGCTGAACTATATTTTGATGATAAGAAAACGACATTTATAAGTGTTGATAAGAGTAATTTCGGAGAATTTGAGCAACAAAATGGATCCAATTTCTAAATTAACAGAATATTTCAAGGAATTTCCCGGAATCGGCCCTCGTCAAGCTAAGCGCTTCGTCTATTTCCTTCTTACCCGAAATGTCAAATATTTAGACGAGATTTCAAAATTGATTTTAGATATTAAAAAAAGCATTCGAATCTGTTCATCCTGTTTTCGTTTCTATCCTGATGGAAAAGCTAATCAATGTCCTATTTGTTCTGATAAAAATAGAAATATTGATCAATTAATGATAATCTCCCGTGATGTAGATTTCGAAGCAATAGAGAAAAGCAAGGTCTATAATGGCTTCTATTTCATCCTTGGAGGAACTATTCCAATACTTGATAAAGAACCAGAAAAGAAAGTGCGCTTACGCGAGCTTATTGAAAAGATAAGAAAAAATAAATTTAAGGAAATAATATTATCTTTGAATACGAATGCTGAAGGTGAGCATACTATGGAATTTTTGAAAAATTTTATAAAAGAAAAAGATAAAGATATTAAAATTTATGTTCTAGGTAAAGGTCTTTCTACTGGTAGCGAATTAGAGTATTCAGATACAGATACAATTAAGAATGCATTAAAAAACAGAGAAATTATTTAACCCCTTCAATCTTCACATTAAAATAGGGCTGTCTATGACCATTTTTTTTGAAATACCTACTTTTCTGCTTATAGTGTATTACATCAATCTTTGGTAAACGGCCGATTTTCGTGATAGTTCCTGTAACATTTGCTTTTTCTATAAAAGGAGTGCCGATGGTGGTATCTGTGCCATTATCTACAAGTAATACCTTATCAAAGACGACCTCATCGCCTTCTTTATAATCTCCTGCAAGCTTTTCTATCTTTATTTCATCGCCTATTTTGACCTTGTATTGCTTGCCTCCTGTTTGTATTACTGCAAATTCCATAGTGCAGTTTATACTACACTATCCCTATAATAATGCAAGAAAATCCTTTGTGCCTACGAATTTTCTTGCTCTGGCTGGTCAATCGCTATTGTTTCTATTCCCGGCGTTTCCCCTGTTATCCTCAAAATATCCTTATCCACCTTCTTCAATTCCCTTCCTGAATTATTATAATGATTTACAACTGTTCCGAGTGAAGAACCGAGCTTGGCATGATATTCTTCATATTTTTTAAGATGAACTCCGAGATCATCTACTCTTTTTATTATATCTTTTGCTGTTTCTTCTATTTGTAATGCCTTAAGTCCTTGAAGTACGGTCTGCAAATATGCCAAGAAAGATGTAGGAGATACGATAATAACCTTGTATTTATTTGCCGCGCGTTGTATGAGATTATCAGTCTCTTCTGTTACCGCGCCTATTTTATTTACCAAAAGATCATAATATATAGCTTCATGTGGGATAAACATAAAGGCAAATTCCATTGTCCCCTCTCCTGGCCTTACATACTTGGCAGTTTCTTGAATACGTAGCTTGAGATCATTTACAAAAGCTTTTTCCAATTTTTCTTTTTCTACCGGATCTCTCTCCTCTACAAGTTTATTATAATTTTCAAGTGAAAATTTAGAATCAACTGGAATTATTTTATCCCGCACAAAGACTGCCGCATCGACGACTTCCCCATTTGCAAATGGATATTGCATCTTGTATTGAGTCGGTGCAAGGACATTTCTAAGTAAAGTCTCAAGATAATATTCACCTAGAATTCCCCTATGTTTAGGGTTTTTCAAAATATCTTGAAGATTTTGCAATTGATCCGCAAAGGACACCACTTGCCTATTCGTCTCATCGAGCTTGGTAAGGCCAGCTGTTACCTCCCGTATCATTTTTGTCGATTCAGAAAGCTGGGCTTGCATAGATTCTCTTACATGCTTTGTACTTTCCCCTATTTTACTATCGACTGTACGATTCAATTCATTTAATTGTTCTAGAATAAGCTTAAGACCAATATCATCCTTCGATGATACCTGTATTTGAGACTTTTTCGCATAAGTAAAAACCATAATGATAATCGCTATCAATAAAAGAATAATTAAAACTATGATAAAATTGGTCATATATGGTATTATATCAGCATTATGAAAACAATACACGAAACAATTAAAAAACAAATGGTAGATGCAATGCGTGCACAAGATGAGGTGAAATTAAATACACTTAGATCGCTTATTGCTATGTTTTCCTATGAATTAATTGCAAAGAAAAGTAAAGAAGCACTTCTAGATGATGTAAGTGCTTTAGTTTTAATTAAAAGAAATGTGAATCAACATAAAGACTCCATAGAACAATTCGAAAAAGGTGGTAGAAAGGATTTAGTTAAAAAAGAAAAAGAAGAACTGGCTATTCTCGAAGCATTTTTACCACAGATGATGAGTAAGAAGAATATAGAAAAGATAGTAAAAGAGAAAATAAAGAAAGAAGGAAAACCAAATATGAAAAAGATAGGGCAATTTATCGGTGTCTTGATGAAAGAGTTGAAAGGAAAAGCAGATGGAGCTGATATGAAAGCTGTTATTGACAGTTTAGTCGGTTAGGTGTATGGTTTTAGCGGTCAGTAAACCCCTCAACAGAAAGGTATAGTATGTCAAAGTGGAGGAACAAAATCGGCGCTTTTCTCAAGAGCAAGCACATCTGTCGTCGAAAGCACTGGAACAGTGGCGGAAAAAAAGAAATCAAGATTATCTTCACCGGCAATAGGGTCGTCCGATCCTATCCCCCGGAAAAGGACTAGCAGATAGTCTTTCTCAAGAACCCCCGGAAACGCTTGACGCTCCGGGGATCTTTTTTATCAATAATTATCCACAAACCTCTATAGTATTGCTTTCCATATAGTTATATAATTATCTTGATGCCTCCAACATACCAAGAAAGAAAACCATTGGAACATAAAGAGATACTCTATAGTGTTATCGCTGTATCCATGATCATCTGGGCTATTTTCTATGTGCAGGTCACTTGGACAGAGCCAGAGCAGAAGATGGCTGTTAGTTCGGAAAATACAGGATTGACAGAAGCAGAAAAAGAAAATGCTGCTAGTATTATGAATCAGAAACTCAAAGATATTCCACCACTTACAGAAAAACAAAAAGAAGATATAGCTAAACAAATGATGAAAAAATTAACAAAGTAAAATAAAAAATATGAATACAAAAATAATACAAACAATGAAGATATTAGTTCTGGCTTTGATATTGAGTATGGGTATTAGTTATATATTTGCAGATTGGACCCAACCAAAAAGTGCTGCACCGACATGTACCAGTGGCGATCCAGGATGTGATGCACCGATACATGTAGGTGATAATGCTCAATGGAAAAAAGGTGGTTTGACTATTGGCGGTTCAAAAGTTCCAAGTGCAGGTTATAAACTTGAAGTACCAGGTCTTGCTTCATTTCAAGGTATAGTTACTCAGGCTATTACTATAACCACAGGTGCTGGTGCTAATAAAGTTTTGATATCTGATGAAAATGGAGTTGCTAGTTGGAAAAATTTAGGTGAAATACCAATTAATCCAGGTAATAATGGTGTTAATGCTATTTTATGTACGAGACCAGAAAAAAGACTTACTAAAGACTCTAGCGTGAGTAATTTTGTAAATTTAGATTACAATTTTAATGCAGGTGATTGTGGTGGAACACTACCCAACTCTTCTTATATAGGAACAATATCAGCATATTCTGGTGGGTCAATTTCAGGAACTTGTCCTATACCTATATTAGAAGTCATTCAGCCTAATACTGGAACAACAGGGGTTAAAATGGCAGCTATACGTCCAGAAGGTATAAATGCATTTTGTGTGGTTACCGCCCAAGCTGTTTTCATTAAAGTTCGTTAATTTCACTCTTCACAAAACCCAATGCCCCAAATCAAACTTCAACTTAAGTTATTTGTGATTATATTCTTAATCTTCGGGGTAATGAATATTCCAAAAGCTTTTGCCGACTCTCTCCCCCTTTCAGGCTGGGGATGGTCATCTAATATAGGATGGGTAAAGTTTAATCCAAAGAATGATATAAATACTGATGTAGTTGTCAATTCTGCTTCTGGGATGATGAGTGGTTATGCCTGGTCTTCTAGTATAGGGTGGATACAGTTTGGGGGTTTAAGTGGATTTCCTGGTAGTGGTGGTAATGCTAATGTAAATATGAATACTGGTGTAGTAAGAGGATGGGCTAGAGCATTGACTGCTGTAGATAGGACAGATGGATGGGATGGTTGGATAGAGCTTGGTGGAGTGAAAATGAATCCAACAACTAGAGTCTTTAGTGGCTATGCTTGGGGTAGTGATGTAATAGGGTGGTT
>JBBUAH010000008.1:0-37857 GCA_038058815.1 Patescibacteria group bacterium | reverse complement strand
TATCTGAAACCGAAGAGAAAATACTAGCTTTTTGGGAAAAGAATAATATTTTCAAAAAGACATTAGAACAGCCTTCGCCAAAGGGTGAATTTGTATTTTATGATGGTCCACCATTTGCTACGGGTGAGCCACATTATGGGCATGTTATACCGGGTACTATAAAAGATATTATTCCTCGTTATAAGACCATGCAAGGATATCATGTGCGACGTCGTTGGGGATGGGATTGCCATGGTTTGCCTGTAGAAAATCTTATGGAAAAAGAATTAAAACTGACTTCAAAGAAAGATATAATCGATTATGGAATAGGAAAATTCAATTCCGCTGCAAAGGATAGTGTGATGCGATATGCGGATGTTTGGAGAAAGATTATTCCTAGACTCGGAAGATGGGCAGATATGGATAATGATTATAGGACAATGGACACCACATACACAGAATCTGTATGGTGGGCATTTGCTGAACTCCATAAGAAAGGTCTTATCTACGAAGGATTCAAGTCTATGAATCTCTGTCCTCGATGTGAGACGACACTTTCAAACTTCGAAGTCAGTCAAGGCTATAAAGATATTACAGATATTTCCGTAACAGTAAAATTCAAACTTATAGATGAGCTAAATACATATTTTCTAGCTTGGACGACTACGCCATGGACACTGCCGGGGAATACAGCTCTTGCAATAAATCCTTCAATAAAATATGTAAAAATTGAAACAGAAAATATAAAGTTAATTTTAGCCCAATCAAGGCTGTCAGTTATTAAAACAGAGTATAAAGTCTTAGAAGAATTTGATGGAAAAAGTTTAATAGGAAAACCATATGAACCAGTCTTTACATATTATTCAAATGATAAAAATTTAAAGAATTATGAAAACGGTTGGAGGGTTTATGGTGCGGATTTCGTAACTATAGAAGATGGTACCGGAATTGTTCATATTGCTCCTGCTTTCGGTGCTGATGATTATGATCTTTCATTAAAATACAATTTACCTTTCGCGCAGCATGTCACTATGAATGGTGTATTCAAATCAGAAGTTACTGATTTTGCGGGGCAACAAGTAAAGCCGAAATCGACCGAAAATGAAAAAGATGTACATCAAAGAGCCGATATAGAGATAATAAAATATTTGGCGCATCATAATACTCTTTTTTCAAAAGAAAAAATAATCCATTCATATCCACATTGTTGGAGATGTGATACTCCACTTCTAAACTATGCTACATCTTCTTGGTTTGTAAAAGTTACTGCTATTCGCGATAAACTTATAAAAGAAAATAAAAAAATAAAATGGATTCCGCCTGAAATAGGTGAAGGAAGATTCGGGGATTGGCTTTCGGGAGCTCGGGATTGGGCTATTTCTAGATCTCGTTTCTGGGGTGCACCTCTTCCGGTTTGGAGAAATGAAGAAAATCACGAATCTATCGTTCTTTCTTCAATTGCAGACCTCAGAAAATATAGCCATGCAAAAAATACATTTTATATTACACGTCATGGAGAAGCAGAAAACAATACTTTGATGATTATCAGTTCCATAGCAGAAAATTCCCACTATTTAACGGAGAAAGGGAAAAAACAAGCAGAAGAAGCAGGAAAATGGTTGAAAGATAAGAAAATCGACCTTATTTTCGTTTCCCCATTTATTCGTACGAGAGAAACAGCAGAAGTTATCGCCAAGGTTATCGATCTTAATACATCAGAAATTATTATTGATTCTAGATTACGCGAGCTTGGTGCCGGAGTCTGGAATAATAAACCATTCCTCGATTTTGTAAAAGAATTCAATCATGCAGATAGATTTATAAAGACATCAGAAGGAGGTGAGAATTATGTAGATATAAAGAAGCGTGTAGGGGATTTTCTTTATGATATTGAGAATAAATATGAAGGTAAAAACATTCTCATAATTTCTCATGATACTCCACTTTTCTTATTGAATTCTGTAGCGCAAGGTCTAAATAGGGAACAATCAATATCTCTTCGTGGGAATACTGATCATTATAATCAGAATGCTAAACCATCCAAGCTCGATTTCCATCCATTACCTCACAATGATGAATATGAAGCTGATCTGCATCATCCTTTTATCGATGATATAAAGCTTACAGATGAAAAAGGGAATAGATTAAATAGGGTTTCTGAAGTTTTCGATTGTTGGTTTGAATCTGGTTCTATGCCTTTTGGCGAATCTCATTATCCATTCAGTAAATGTGATTTCAATCCAAAGCCGGGTCCTTTCAGTAAAATTCTTGGAAGAACGAAAGGCTATCCTGCAGACTTCATCGCAGAAGGACTAGATCAGACTAGGGGATGGTTTTATTCTATGCTTGTTTTGGGCGTGGGACTTTTCGGAAAATCTCCTTTTAGAAATGTAGTGGTCAATGGTCTTCTTCTTGCTGAAGATGGTCAGAAAATGTCTAAGTCGAAGAAAAATTATCCAGATCTTATGAATATCGTAGATAAGTATGGAGCTGATGCATTGCGATATTATCTAATGTCATCTCCTGTAGTACACGCTCAAGACTTCGCCTTTTCCGAAAAGGGTGTAGATGAAGTTGTGAAGAAACATATTGGTCGTTTGAATAATGTTGTTACATTTTATGAAATGTATGCTATTTCTGGTATGGAAAATGTTTCTGGTAATCATCCACTTGATATTTGGATACTAGCCAGGCTTGCAGAACTTATAAAAAATGTAACAGAGAGTCTAGAAAAATATGAAATTGATCGTGCTTCATGGCCTCTTGCTGATTTTATTGATGATCTTTCTACTTGGTATTTAAGGCGATCTAGAGACCGCTTTAAGGGTGAAGATCAGAATGATAGAAAAATGGCATTATCTACTACTCATACAGTACTTATTACCCTAATAAAATTATTAGCACCTTTTATGCCATTTCTTGCAGAAGATATATATCTTAGATTGAAAGGTCCTAAGGAAAGTGTTCATATGGAAGCATGGCCAGAGATTAAGAAATTTGATAAAAAGATAATAGAATCCATGAAAGAAGTGAGAAAGATAGCATCTCTAGGTCTAGAAGCTCGTATGAAGGCGAAGATAAATGTCCGTCAACCACTCTCTAAACTCACTATAAAAGCTATCATTTCAGATAATTTGATTAATCTTGTAAGAGATGAAATAAATGTAAAGGAAATAGTTTCTGATACAACTCTTTCTGAAGAGGTACTTTTAGACATTTCTATTACCCCAGAATTAAAAGAAGAGGGAATAATTCGAGAATTAGTCCGCGCTGTGCAAGATTTGAGGAAATCAAAAGGTTTAACAATACAGGATAGAGCAGTACTTGCAATAGATGGTGATGAGGGTGTGAAGAATTTAATAAAGGAAAATGAAAATATGATTATAAGTAGTACTTTATTAAAAGAAATTGTTTATAAAAATATAGAAGGTGAATCGATGAAGATTGGGGATTTTTCAGTGAAAATGGATTTGGTGTAAAAAGAAAACCCAGCCCCGCCTAAGCGTGCGACTGGGTGAGATGGCCCTTTCCTCGCTCAAGGCAATCCCCCACAACGGGTGAATTGAGGTCTGGCGTGGAATGTCGTAGCGAGGTGCATACTGTCCCTCGTTGACACACTGGACCAAAGCCTAGGAAACCATCTCGCTGAGCTCTCCGTCTGCTTAAGACAAACGGAGGAGGCCGATAGGGGGGGACTTTCTCCACATAAACGCCCGAGCCCATCGACCCCTATATCCTAGCATAACCACATTTTTTGTCAAGTATTTTTTAATTATCTCAAATGTATTACAATTAAATGGCTAAATAAAGCCATTTTTTAATTGCCCTAAATGCATCATATATACACAACTTCCGCATTTATAATATCCAGTACTCCACATGGTGAATCTGGGAAATTCCTACTTATATTTACAGAGAATTTCGGTATGATAGGGGCCTTGGCACAGGGAATACGACTCAATAAATCCAAACTTCGTTATCATATTCAAGATTTTGACTATACAAATATTTCCATAGTCAGGGGAAAGGAGGTATGGAGATTGACAGGTGCACATGAAATTGAAAATAAAGTAAAACCAAATATTTTACACATTAAAATTCTCAAATTATTAAAGAGATTACTTCATGGAGAAGAAAAAAATGAAAAGCTATTTGAAATAATAGAGACTTTGTATAAAGCTGATATAAAAGAGAAAGATTATAATAGTGTGGAATGTTTGACGGTTTTGAGAATATTGAGCACTCTGGGGTATATAAGAAATACAGAGAAATTAAATATTTTCCTAGAGAATAATTCTATCAATGAGGACATAATCAAGAATATGAATGAGAATAAGAGTAAGATTATCAGGGTTATAAATACAGCTCTCAAAGAAAGCCAACTATGATATAATATTTGCCATGACCCCTGATGAACAAAGTAGAATTGAAGAATTAAAGAAATCCCTTTATTCTCGAAGTGCGCCTGATATTCGTACGAAAAGGCGCTTGAGATTTACTCGGCAAGAAATGGATATGAATACAGATTGGGAACATAAGGAAGAATGGCCAAGAGAGGATGTTAAATTGAATACACAATACAAAGATAATTCCATGTCATTTTTTACAAAACTCTTTATTGGATCGATAATATTTTTCTTAATAGCTCTTGGTATTGGCTTGTATCTTGTATTCAATGGATCAAATATTGTTTCAGCAAATAATATCGATATTACAATAGGTGGGCCAGTATCTGTCGCTGGTGGTGAGCCTGTTTCCTTCGATATTCAAGTTTCAAATAAAAATAATATAAAGCTTGAAACAGTTGACCTTTCTGTAGATTTTCCTTCTGGCACTACGGATTCTGAAGATACAACAAAAGAATTGAAGACATTCAGAGAATTGTTAAACGATATAGAACCAGGTGGTATTGGCCAGAAGACGATTAAAGCTGTCGTATACGGAGAAGAAAATAGTAAAAAAGAGATAAAGGTAACAGTCGAATATAGAGTAAAAGGATCAAATGCTATTTTCCAAAAAGAAAAAACATTTGATCTTCTTATCAGCTCCTCACCCCTTACTTTATTGACCAATTCATTTAAAGAAGTGAATTCAAGCCAAGAATTCGAACTTTCTGTCAATATGACTTCTAATTCAAAAGAAGTGATAAAGAATATTTTATTGAAGGCTGTATATCCTTTCGGTTTTACTTTTATATCTTCTGATACTAAACCTTTTTCTGATAATACAGTATGGAAAATAGGGGATATACCTCCGGGAGGAAAGAAAACAATAAAGATAAAGGGAAAGCTTGATGGACAAGACGATGAAACAAGAATCTTTAGATTTATCACAGGAGCACAAAGTGTACGAAATGAGAAGGTTATCGGTACAGAATATGTTTCTAGCACTCAAGAAGTTGCAATAAAGAAACCATTTGTAAGTGTCGGATTATCCATAGAAGGAAATAGTGATAGCCAAGAATATATAGGAAAATTTAATAATCCGATTAAAGTCGAGGTTCTATATTTCAACAATTTACAGACATCTGTAATTGATGGAAAAATACATGTGAAGCTTACTGGTACAGCTCTTGATAAGCTTTCTGTATCTCCAGATCAAGGTGTATATAATTCCATAACAAATGAAATAGTCTGGAATCAAATCACAAATAAAGAACTAGCAGATATCAGTGCTGGAGAAGGTGGGCGTGTCAGTTTCAATATTATTCCACGCGATCTAAGTAATTCGCAAAAGACTATTATAAATCCAAATATCTCTATAGATGTAAATATGAAGGGTAAAAGAAATTCCGAAACAAATGTTCCAGAAAATATAGCATCAAGTGCCAATAGGCGTATAAAGATTTCATCAAATCTTTCTTTAAGCGGACAAGTCATACGTTCGACTGGACCATTCGAAAACACTGGCTTTATACCACCTAAAGCCGAACAACCGACTACATATACCATAGTCTGGACTGTCGATAATACTTCTAGTACAGTGACAGATGCTGAAGTACATTCTAGTTTACCACCATATGTAAAATGGATAGGTAAAATAAATCCTTCAGGAGAAGATATTTCTTATAACAGTGTCGATGGACAAATAGTATGGAGAATTGGTAATGTAGATACGTACGCCTTCAATAGTTCACATAGAAGACAAGTAGCATTTCAAGTCTCACTTACGCCAAGTATTACGCAAGTCGGTCAGATCCCTGTTTTGGTAAATCAAGCATCGATTACAGCACAAGATGATTTCACACTACAGACTCTCAATAATTCCCTAGGGCAATTGAATACACGTTTCAGTACAGATCAGATGTTTAAGGATGGTGATGAAAAGGTAATTCAATAATCAAATAATAAATATGGCAATAAAAGAAGAAAATAAAATGGAGAAAATCATATCGCTATGCAAAAGGCGAGGATTCATATTTCAAGGATCGGAAATATACGGTGGACTTTCGGGTACATGGGATTTCGGTTCTCTCGGCGTGGTCTTGAAAGATAATATAAAACAACTCTGGTGGAAAAGGTTTGTAGAAAATCGTGACGATATGTATAAAGTAGATGCTTCGATCTTAATGAATCAGAATGTATGGAAGGCGAGCGGGCATGTTTCTGGCTTTTCCGATCCACTCGTTCAATGTAAAAAGTGTAATCATCGTTTCCGTGCTGATCAGATAGAAGATCCATCAAAATGTCCAGATTGTGAAGGCGGGCTCGGTGAGTCCAGACAATTCAATATGATGTTTAAAACAAATGTCGGTCCTATAGAAAACGAGGATTCTATTTCATATCTTAGACCAGAAACAGCACAAGGTATGTTTGTAAATTTTAAAAATGTTCTTGACAGCTTTCATCCGAAATTACCATTTGGACTTGCACAGATAGGTAAGGCCTTTCGAAATGAAATCTCTCCCCGAGACTTTATCTTTCGTACTAGAGAATTTGAGCAGATGGAGATTGAATATTTTGTAGATTCTAAAAGCTGGAAAGAGACTTTTGAAAGCTTTAAAAATGAAATTCATGGATTTATAAAAGATATTGGAATAAATCCTAAACATATTCATGAATTGGAAGTTCCTGATGGTGAAAGGGCACATTATTCGAAAAAGACAATTGACTTTGAATTCGATTTTCCTTTTGGTAAAGATGAGCTTTATGGATTAGCTTATAGAACCGACTTTGATCTTAGGCAACATTCAGAAGTAAGTAAAGTTGACCTTTCTTATTATGATGAAGAGAGTAAAGAAAGATTTATTCCACATTGTATAGAGCCTTCATTCGGAGTCGAGAGAACTGTCTTAGCCGTACTCTCTGATGCATATACCGAAGATGAAATAGATGGAGAGAAAAGAGTTTATCTGAAATTCTCACCAAAAATGGCACCGATAAAAGTGGCAGTTTTTCCATTATTGAAGAATAAACCAGCTTTGGTTGAAAAAGCTCGCGAAATATATAAAATGCTGAAAAAAGAAATTTCAGGGGTGGCATTTGACGATAATGGAAATATAGGAAAAAGATATAGAAGACAAGATGAGATCGGAACACCTATATGTGTCACGGTGGACTTCGATACTATAGAAAAAAATGCAGGAGTGACGGTGCGTGATAGAGATACAGGGAAGCAGGAGAGGGTTGGAATAGAAGAATTGATTAAACACATAAAAGAGAAAGTTTTCTGATGAAATTCAAAAAAACAATACTAAAAAATGGATTAAAAGTAATCACAATACCTATGACTGATAATCCCGCAGTCACGGTTCTTGTTATGGTGGAAACTGGTTCGAAATATGAGACAAAGGAGATAAATGGTCTATCGCATTTCCTAGAGCATATGGTTTTTAAGGGAACTAAGAAAAGACCGAAGTCCATAGATATTTCCAAAGAACTAGATTCAATTGGAGCTCAATACAATGCTTTTACTTCTCAAGAATATACAGGATATTATGCCAAGGTAAATCCGAAGCATTTAGATACGGCGCTTGATGTTGTCTCTGATATTTATCTAAATTCTTTATTAGATAGCTCTGAAATCGAAAAAGAAAAGGGGGTGATAGTGGAAGAGATAAGAATGTATCAAGATATGCCACAGAGACATATACATGATCTTTTTATGAATCTTGTATATGGAGATCAGCCGGCGGGGTGGAATATTGCTGGTAGCGAAGAGAATGTGAAAAGCTTTAATCAAAATCATTTTATTAAATATAGAAAGGAGCATTATGTGGTGGATGCTACTACAGTCATAATCTCTGGTTCATTCAATGAAAAGACTATAATAAAAAAGATTGAAAAGATTTTCAAAGATATATCAGTGGGGAATAAGACGAAGAAGATAGCGGTAAAAGAAGAGCAAACAAGGCCGAAGGTACTTGTTAAATTTAAAGAAACAGATCAAGCACATCTAGTCTTGGGTATGAGATCGTTTAGTGCTAATAGTAAATATGATCATACTCTAGCCGTACTTTCCACACTTCTTGGAAGTGGTATGAGTAGCAGGCTTTTCCAGAAATTACGTGAAGAGATGGGTGTCGGATACTATATTCGTGCCAATCATGATGCTTATACTGATCATGGACTTTTCTCTATTTCAGCTGGTATAGATACGAAAAGGATTGAAGAAGTCATAAAAGTGCTTTTATCAGAATGCAAAAAAATAATAAATGATCCAATAAATAATGATGAAATGAAAAAGGTTAAGGATTATATATGCGGTTCTTTCTTGCTTGGACTTGAGACATCGGACTCCCGCGCCGAATATTTTGCCATAAATCAAATATTAAAGGGTAAAATCAATTCTCCACAAGGAGAAATAAAGAAAATACAGAAAGTCACTGTAAAGGAAGTGAAAGATATTGCAAAGAAAATCTTTGTGGACGAAGGGCTGAATTTAGCTATAATTGGTCCGTATAAGGATAAAGATCAAATTGAGAAAATTCTTACATTTAAAGATTAAAGAATGAAAAATTTCTATATAACCACAACATTGCCCTATGTAAATGCTGATCCACATGTGGGTTTCGCTATGGAAATAATCCGTGCAGATGTGATCGCCAGGGCGAAGAGACTTTCTGGATATGGAGTGTTTTTCAATACTGGAACAGATGAACATGGGTCAAAAATAGAGCGTAATGCTCTCGCCTTGGGCATTGATGTTAAAAAGTATGTCGATGGTAATGCAGGAAAGTTTAAGAAATTATTGCCACTCCTTGGTATTTCATCTGATATTAATTTTATTAGAACTACAGATAAGAATCATATAAAGTCGACTCAAGCTCTATGGAAAATCTGTAAAGAACGTGGATTCATATATAAGAAAAACTATAAAATAAAATATTGCATAGGTTGTGAATTGGAGAAGACTGATGGCGAGCTTACTGATGGCAAATGTCCAATACATCTACTTATGAATATAGAAGAAATCGATGAAGAAAATTATTTCTTCAAATTTTCTGAATTCCAGAAGTCACTTCTTGATCTTTATGCTAAGAATCCAGATTTTGTTGTCCCTTCTTTTAGATTCAATGAAATAAAGGCATTTGTTGAAAGAGGCTTGCAAGATTTCAGTATATCTCGTCTTAAGAGTAAAATGTCTTGGGGAATAGAGGTACCCGATGATTCAGAGCATGTCATGTATGTATGGTTTGATGCACTTACAAATTATATTTCAGCGGTCGGCTGGCCTCATGATATGAAGAAATTTAAGAAATGGTGGATTGATTCAGAAAATGTCGTTCAATATTGTGGAAAAGATAATCTTCGCCAACAATCAGCAATGTGGCAAGCCATACTTATGTCAGTAGATTTACCAAACTCTCGTCAAATAGTGATCGATGGATTCGTGACTGGTGAAGGTGGTATAAAAATGAGTAAATCACTGGGTAATGTAATAAATCCAATAGATATTGTAAAAGAATATGGAACTGATGCTTTACGCTATTATGTCCTACGCGAAATACATCCATTCGAAGACAGCCCTTTCACTATGGAAATGTTTAAAGAGGCATATAATGCACATTTAGCAAATGGACTTGGTAATCTTGTAAGTAGAGTGATGAAGATGGCAGAGGTAAATAATGTGTCTCTTGATGAAAAATCTGCTCCCAATCTTGACCATAAGAAACATGAAGAATTTTACGCAAAATTCGAAATAAATAAAGTCTGCGATGATATTTGGAATAGGATTCAAGCTACGGATAAATTTATTCAAGAAAATCAGCCGTTCAAGACTATTAAAATAGATGAGAAAAAAGGCAAAGAGCAAATCTCTTTCTTACTTGCTAGTATTTATCATATTGCCAAAGCATTGGAACCTATATTACCAGAGACTTCGATGAAGATTTTAAATGCCATAAAAGCTGGAAAAGTAGAAAATCCTTTGTTTTTGAGGAAATAGAATATTTATGAAATACATAGACATTCACTGCCATCTTAATTCTGATGAATTTGATATTGATCTAAACGATACTATTTCTCGTGCAAGGAAAAAGGGGGTCGGTATGATAGTAGTAGGTACGGATTATAATACTTCAGAGAAGGCAATAAAGATTGCCGAAGGGAATCCTGATATTTGGGCTACTATAGGTCTTCATCCTACAGAAATTTCAAATGAAAAGTTTAATTTTGATTTATATAAGAAGCTAGCACAGAATCCGAAAGTCGTGGGAATAGGGGAATGTGGTTTTGATTATTCAAGACAAGGATATGAAAATCGTGAAATGCAAAGAGAAATCTTTAAAAAGCATATTGCTACAGCAAATGAATTGAAGAAGCCACTCGTTTTACATTTGAGAAATGGATTAATTGCAGGTCAGAATGCATATAAGGATGCTATTGAAATCTTAAAGAAACATGCCAAGGTTCATGGTGATGTCCATTTTTTCGCTGGAGATTGGGAAGAGGGAAGGCAATTTATTGATCTTGGATTTAGATTATCATTTACCGGGGTTATCACATTTACCAGAGTATATGATGATATTATAAAAAAAGTACCATTAAATATGATAATGACAGAGACAGATGCACCGCTCGTGACACCTGTGCCTCATAGAGGAGAAAGAAATGAACCTTCCTTTGTAACGGAAGTAGCACATACTATCGCTTCAATTAGGGGAGAGCCTTTGGAGAAAGTACTTCCGCATTTAGTTGACAATGCGAGGAGGTTGTTTCTTATCTAAGAAAAACTCAAAACTTTATCAAAAATTCATTATTTTTTTATCAGGATTTTATCTCGCTTTGATATTATCAACATCATGCCATTCACCATGGCGTCGATGATTGAACTTTATCTTGCTGTATGGTAGTCTGCATATACGTGCAAATTATCAACTTAATACGTGAACAATCCTGACTCGCACGGGTCATGCTCCACTAATTTGGGTGGATTATTGTCACTATTGCCCAAAAGGCATAAAGAAATGCAAGATAAAGCTTTAAAAGAAGAAAAGACACAGGTATATGAAATAGGATACCTTCTCGTGTCTTCAATACCCGCAGAAAAAGTGACTTCTGAAGTCTCTATTCTAAGGGAAACCCTTTCTAAGAAAGGTGCAGAGTTTATAGCTGAAGAAGCCCCAGAACTTCGAACCTTGGCGTATACTATGGTAAAGAAGATCGGTCCAGCTAATCATAAGTTTGATCAGGGCTATTTCGGTTGGTTTAAGTTTGAGCTGGCTAAGAGTGAAATAGAAAGTATTAAAAAAGAATTTGAGAAGAACCCTCATGTTCTAAGAATACTTATTATAAATACGGTGAGAGAAGCTACTTATCTAGGAAAGAAAGCTGCTATTGCAAATATTATTAAAGAAGAAGTACCCGTAGCAGAGATTCAACCAGAAACTGTAGTAGATATTCCAAATATTATTCCAGCTGTAACTCCAGCCTCAGTGGAAGAAATGGATAAAAGCATCGATAAAATGGTGAAGGGGGCATAAATTATTATTAATTCATCAAAAAAATTTATGTATTTAAATAAAGCAATGATCATTGGAAATCTTACTCGAGATCCAGAAATCAAGGCACTTCCTTCGGGAACAAAGGTCTGTAGTTTTGGGGTAGCAACAAATAGAATATGGAAAGATAAAAATGGAGTGAAGCAAGAATCAGCAGACTTCCATAATATTGTAGTCTTTGGCCGTCAGGCAGAAACTTCTGCACAATATTTGAAAAGAGGTTCTAGTGTCTTGGTCGAAGGTAGAATGCAGACTAGGACATGGGATGGGCAAGATGGTCAGAAGAAATATCGCACTGAAATAGTCGCAGATCGAGTGCAATTCGGCCCACGATCTATGGGGACAGGGGCTTCTGGAGGAAATCAGAAAGATGCATCAATAGAGGAAATTCCACCTAAGGATGCAGCAGGAACACCAATAGATACTATTGAATATCCAGAAGAAGAAATAAATCCAGATGATATTCCATTCTAATAGATAAAATATAAAAATATGCAAAAACAATGTTATTTCTCACAAAACAATATAAGACAAATAGACTATAAAGATACAGAAATCTTAAAGAAATTTCTAAATCCTCATGGTCGTATGATAAGTAGAAAGAAGACAGGCGTCTCTGCGCGTAGTCAGCGTCAGCTTGCTATGGCTGTGAAGCGTGCTAGATTTATGGGTCTTTTGCCTTTTGTTGCTAGGTAAGTATAGAAAAGAAAAAAGAAGTGTTGAGTCGGAGGGGCTTTCGAGGCTGTCGAGCCGAGAACTTGAGAAAATTCTTAGCAAAGAATTTTCGTACCCGTAGACTAACACTTCTTTTTTCTTTTTATTTATTTACCCACACGCTCTCTATACTCACCAGTCTCAGTATTTATTCTTATAATATCTCCAACATTTACGAAAAGGGGAGCATTGATCGTGGCACCAGTCTCTAAAGTAATGATTTTATTTCCACCCGTTGCACTATCGCCTTTAATATTCGGAGGGGATTCTGTCACTTTCAATTCAACCATTGGTGGGAATTTGAACCCTGTAGTCTTCTCTCCAAACATTAATTGAGAGATAATAGTATTTGGTTTTATGAATTTTATTTGTGTACCTAACTGATCTTCTGTGAAATTAAATCTTTTACTTGGTTCTGCAGGAAGACAAAACCAAAATTCACCTTTTCCTTTATTTTCATAAAGATATTTTACTTCTCTTTGTTCTATTTCAGCTTCTTCTACTTTCTCTGAAACGTGGAAAGAATATTCGGTGACTTTACCGGTTATGAGATTCTTCAATTTTGTTGCATTTACAGGTTTTCTTTGTTGTTTTCTAAATACATGAGAAGAAAGCACTTCATAAGGTTGTCCATCTAGGACAATGTATTTTCTTTCGACAACTTCATTATATTCAAGCATTGACATAGATTTTATATCTTACACATTTACTTATCTTCTGCAAGTTTCGTGCGAATCTTGGTCAAGATCTCTTCACGTATTTCTTTATTTTCCTTAAGGAATTGTCTGGTAGCATCATAACCACGTCCGAGTTTTATTTCTCCATGTGTATATGAATTTCCAGTCTTTTCGACTATATTCATTTTTTCGCCAAGAGCTATTATTTCGCCTTCTTGTGAAATCCCTTCATTATACATAAGGTCAAATTCTGTCTGTCGAAATGGTGCTGCCACTTTATTCTTTACTACCTTTACTCTCACACGTCCCCCCATGACTTCTTCTCCTTTTTTTATCTGTGCAATCCTTCTTATGTCCAGACGTACGGATGTGTAAAATTTCAAGGCTTTACCACCTGGGGTTGTTTCTGGATTTCCAAACATTACACCTATTTGCATACGGATTTGATTTATAAATATGACTACTGTCTTAGACTTTGCCACTATACTTGTGAGTTTGCGAAGTGCTTGAGACATAAGACGAGCTTGTTTTCCTACATGATATGCTCCCATATCTCCCTCTATTTCATCTTTGGGGGTGAGTGCGGCTACAGAGTCTATGACTATTACATCCATTTTTCCCGAATGTACTAGACTTTCTACTATCCCCAATGCCTGTTCTCCCGATTCTGGTTGGGAAATGAGTAATTCATCTGTTTTTACTCCTAATCTTTTTGAATATTCTGGATCCAAAGCATGTTCTGCATCTATAAAAGCGCAAATACCGCCAAGCTTTTGAGCTTCAGCTATGACATGAAGAGAAAGGGTAGTTTTCCCAGATGATTCTGGACCGAATATCTCTATAATCCTTCCTCTAGGCATACCTCCTACACCGAGGGCCGCATCTAGCCCTATTGACCCTGTAGGAATAGCATTTACACCCACTCTCGGTTTATCACCAAGTTTCATAATGGATTCATCCCCATACTTAGAACGAATAGCATCGAGGGTTGAGCTAATACTGTTTGTCGGATCAGATTTTTTTAGTTCTTTAACTGTCTCTTCAATTTTTATCTCTTTTGTTTTTTTAACCATACAGATATATTAAAATAATAATGCGGGTACATTTATTTCGGGTACAGATACTATTGTACACTATATATCTATTCTTTTTTATAGACTAAATCGATTTTATATTCTGTAGTTCTGCCAAACTTATCATGAGCCGAGAGTAATGAAACATTATATCCCGGAGCAAGAATAATGTTTTCATCAAAATTTCCTTTATCATCAATTATAATCGGTCTGCCGTTTAAGGTTATATCTTGGACACGAAGTGCTTTTCCTATGAGTCTTATACTTGGAGTGGTTGTAGAAGTTCCAGAAATTGGTTCCGTAACTATAATTTCTGGCCCCCTTACAAAATTATGAGATGCAAAGTACGCATATCCCAATACAATTAAGATAATTATTGAAATAATTCCTGCCTTTATAATCTTTCTTACTCCATTACGATTGATCATTGTTTATATCATCTGATTCTATTTCAGCACTTTCTATAAGATCAGTTTCGACGGTACCGACAGCTTGACTTCCATATACTTCTCTAGCTTTAGCACCATTTGCAGGTCCTATCACACCTCTTTCCTCGAGTATATCCATAAGCTTCGCTGCACGAGAATATCCTACGCCAAGCTTTCTTTGAAGGAATGAAGTGGATGCTTTTCCTGTAGATATGACTATTTCTCGAGCTGGTTCGTACATATCATCTTCATCACCAATATCATCATTTTCAAGATTTGCTTCAAATATTGAATCCTTACCGGGTTCTGTATTTGTAAGATTTATTTCACCCAATACCTCATCCTTATAAGTATCAGCCAGATACTTCACTACTTTTTTCACTTCTATTTCAGAAATAAAGGCGGATTGAAGACGTAATGGCTTAGACATTTCTCCTCCTAGATAGAGCATATCTCCTGCACCAAGAAGCTTTTCTGCACCGCCGGTGTCTAGAATAGTTCTAGAATCGATCTGTGAAGATACTTGAAGGGCAATACGTGAAGGGATATTGGCTTTTATAAGGCCAGTAATGATATTTACACTAGGACGCTGTGTGGAAACGATAAGGTGAATACCGACGGCACGACTCATTTGTGCTAGACGGACAATGGCCGATTCTAATTCTCGAGGATATGTATGCATAATATCAGCAAGTTCGTCTAGTACTATTACAATATAAGGCATTGATTCTGGAAGTAGCCTGGTCTGCTTTTTCGAATATTTTTCAATAGCTGGGGATAAAATATTCTTATGATATGAATCAATATCTCTTGCACTATTTTTCTCAAGCACATCATAGCGTCTACTCATCTCTTTCGAAGCCCATTTTAGAGCTAGAATTGCCTTTTTCGCATCTGTAATGACTGGAGTAAGAAGATGTGGAATTTTATTATAAAGGGTTAATTCTACACGTTTTGGATCTATCATAATAAATCTTAGATTCTCTGGAGAATTACGAAAAAGGAGGGAAGTTATGATTGCATGTATAGTTACAGATTTCCCTGATCCTGTAGTACCAGCGATAAGCATATGCGGAGCCTTCCCAAGATTTGAAAAGAATGACCTTCCCGAAATACCTTTTCCTAAAGATACCAAAAGGGGTTTTTCTGATTGTTGATATTCATCCGAGCCAAGAAGTGTCGCTAGACCGACCGTAGTCTTCGTTGTATTTGGAATTTCTATACCAACCAATGATTTTCCTGGAATCGGAGCTTCTATACGTATAGGGTGTGCGGCGAGAGCAAGTGCTAGATCATTATTAAGTGCGACAATTTTCGAAAGTTTTACACCTTCGGCAGGTTTCAGGGCATATCGAGTCACAGATGGTCCTATAGAAATCTCATCCATTTCAACATTTATACCGAAATTCTGAAGAGTTCTCTTTATAATATTAGCATTTGCTTTTATATCACCGGTTTCTGGCTTACCACGATCTTTCTCAAGAAGTGATAGAGGGGGAGGGATAAATGGTTTAAGACTATGCATAGAACTGATCTGAAAATCATCCTCCTCATCTTTATTTGTCTTTGTTTGATTTTTATTCTGTTCGATTTGCTTATCACGCATAGAATCCTTCTCTATCTTTTCTTCTACATTATGAACAGCTTTTTCTATTTCGGATTCATCATATTCTCCAGTCTCATCCCCATCTACAGTATTATCCAAATTCCTCCTAAACCATTTCCAGAACATTAAATGTTCTATAGTAAAATGCATTTCAAAAGTGACAATAATAGATATAGCAAGAAAAGCTATCAATAATGCCACTGTTGCATAAACATCAAATAAAGAAAGCAGGGGAGAAGAAATAAAATGCCCTAGAATACCCCCCTCACGGGCGACCAGAAGATCGACTAGACCCAGTCCAGAAACAAGAAAAATAATAACTCCGATAATCTTAAAAATCTGAAATTTTCTCTTTATACCTATTATGAAAGAGATTCCAAGCATTATGAAAGAAATAGGTAATAGGAAATATCCTAGGCCAAAGAGTTTCTTTAGAATCTTATATGCATATGCTCCGACAAATCCAGCTTTACCCATCGATGCTAAAATGGCAAGAACAGCTAAAGCAAAGAAAAGAATAGCAAATACTGCTTGTAAAGTTTCTCTCTTGATTGAACTCTTCGAATCCGATTTATCCACAAATTCATTCTTTTTCTTTTTACTTGCCATATAATATTTAATCTAATTGTTTACTACTATAATAACATATACATTGTGCATATGCTCATGCTGTGTTGTGACTAGAGAAGACTCTTTACATAAGACATAAGTCCTTTATATAATAGACATACAAAATCATCATTTTTATAAAAGACAGATATAAGTCATACTATAAAAGTCAAAAAGACAATGGAAAATTATTTATTTAAAAAAACAGAAAAAATCGTATCTGCACTATACTTAGTAACGGATTTTATAAAAGACAGTGACCCAGTAAAATGGGAGATTAGAGAAAAATGTATGTCTTTAATATCTACTACTTCTACAATGAATGGGACATTATTGACTGATAAAAATTATTTATTGCAAACATATTTTTCTTTTTCTATGGAGCTTCTATCACTTATGAGAGTGATTTCTAATTCTGGTCTTATATCTAATATGAATTTTTCTATTATTACAAAAGAACTAGAATTACTCGTCGAATTTATGAAAAAACAATCATCACATAATGCACATCCAGAAGGCTTCGTTTTATCAGAAAAATTCTTTGCAACAGACGTATCGATGCCTGAAAAGATATATGAAAGTAGGGAATCGGACAAGGATTATGTCAAAGGACATATAAAAAAGGACAATATACAAATAAAGGACAAAAAGAATAATAGACAGGAAAATATACTTAATTTACTTGGTAAATCATCAAATCTCACCATTAGGGATTTTGCAAAAGTTATTACGAATTGTAGTGAAAAGACGATACAGCGTGAGCTTATCAGTCTCGTAAAAAATGGTATTGTGAAGAAAGTAGGGGAAAGAAGATGGAGTACATATTCATTGGCTTAATCTTAATTTTCAATATATTTTATGGACTAGCATAATGTATTGACTTTTTATGGCCATTTGTATAATATGAGTGGATGGTTTCTAGCTATCTTATGGCTAGTTATCCACATCATTCTTTGTAGATTTCTCTTCCATTAAGGTATAATAATCTACATCGATCTTTGACAATTAAATTAAGGTGATTATTCTACTGAATTCTTTTTCCTTTTACGGTTAGTTAAATATAGAAATTCAAACTTAATTCTCGCAAACTACTCTATCTGACTTGTGTCGATATATAAGTGGATAGGATAGTGAAAGTGTTTTGTTTTCGTTTATTAGTTAATTTAGTTTCGAAAGATAATGGATCTCCAAAAAATTATTAATTTAAAAGGAGTGAAATTATTTTATTATTAAAAATTATTAATCATATGAAGAAATATATAATCGCAAGTGTTGTTGCTTTGACAGTCGCTCTCGTAGGAGCAGCTTCTGTAAATGCAGCATTCGATTCCAACCTTACAGTTGGAAGTACAGGAGTAGATGTAACTGCTCTACAGACATGGCTTATGAGTAAGGGTTTTGATATACCAGCTCTTAGTTCTGGTGTAGCAACAAAAGGCTACTTTGGTTCACAAACAAAGGCAGCTGTTGCAGCTTATCAGAAGACAGTGAATCTTCCATCATTCGGATACTTCGGTCCTCTTACAAGAGCTATAGTAAATGGTGGTGGTGGAGTAGCAGTTGCTCCAGCTGGATTTGTATGTCCAACAGGATATACATGTACAGCTAATCCAGGAACGACTCCTGCGACAGTTGCAACAGGAACACCAGGAGTTATAACGACTCCAGGAGTTGAAGGTTCAATTACATCAGTACAGACAAATGCAGGTTTGCCTTCTGTTGTTTATGAAGGTGATACTATGGTCCCAGTTCTTGGCGCAAAAGTTACAGCAAAGTCTTCTGATGTTAGAATAGAAAGAGTTAAATTGGACTTAGGAACTGCTACTACTATCTGGAACAAAATCTATTCAAAGATTTATGTAACAGATGAGGCAGGTACAGTTTTGGCTTCTTCTAATTTGAATTCAACTACAGCTATACTTGATGGGAGTAGATATTATATTACTCTTAGTGGAATGAATTATGTGATTCCAAAAGATGCAACAAAAGTTCTTACTATCAAGGTTGATGTTAGACCATCAATTGATACTACTGAAATTGACACTGAAACCTTTACTATTAGATTCGCTGCTAGTGGTATTCGTGGTGTAGATGGAGCTGGTATTGATCAATATACTCCTTCTGCTGCTACAGATATTACACGAGCTCAAAATATTGATCCTACTCTTACTGAATCAGCTACTTTGACTGTATCTCTTAATCCTTCAACCCCAATTAGACAAGATGTTATCGCTGCAAATGGATCGAGTGAAGATCAATTAGATAAGTTACCTACACTGATCTTTGATGTAAAAGCTGAAAAAGACAATGTAACACTTACTACAGTAAACGTAACTGTTTCTAAGACAGGAACAGGAGCAGCTACTTCTTCTACAGCTTACCTTTTCGATGGTTCAACAGAAATAGGTAATGCTTCTGTAAATACCTCCACTGGTGTAGCAGCTATTACAGATACTAATGGAATTATCACTATTCCTAAGGGAACTATTAAGACTCTTACTGTAAAACTTGATATCACTAGTGCAAATGGTACAGTAGCAAATGAAACAACTGCTATTGCTGCTATTTCTGATATTACTGCTGTAAACTCTATTAAAGATAGTGTTACTGTAAGTGGTACCGCTACTGGTAATCGTTTTGGAATAAGAAATGTTGGATTGGAGGCTAAACTAAAATCAAAGAGTATTGTAACAGCTGGAGCACCTCAAAATAATGGTGTATCAACAAATGTTAGTACATCGACTTTGACTGCTACCTTCGTAGTTACAGTAAAAGCAGTTGGTGGGGCTATTGATCTTGGTACATTAGCTTCAAACACACCAATGTTTGCTTCTTCATCAACTGGTTTCAAAATATACAGAAACAGTGTAGTTGATTTGGCATTGAGTTCTTATGCAACTTCAACAGACTTCTCTGCTCCTTCCGGGTATACTGTGACAAGCAATACATTCACAATACCTGAAGGTACTACGGTTGATATTCCTGTTACATTCACAATTATGGGTCGTAGTGCATCAGCTGCATTCACTTCTGGTTCATATGCCATTGGACTTGAAAGTATACAGTCAAACTCTGTGTATGCTCTGACATTTATGGGTTCAGAATTGGATTGGAGAACAACAGGCGTTTCATTCCCTTAATAAAGAAATTAATTTCATAAGTTTTGTTTAAAAATCAAACTTATCTAGCGTAAATTGAACGCAAGTCCTCAAGGAGGACATACAAAAAACCACTCGAAAGGGTGGTTTTTTGTTTTGTAAAAAGTTATCCACATTCTAAGATTCACTTTTGTTTTTTAAAAACTTAAAAGGTGTATAATATTAGTTATTAGTCGAGTCTTGATTATTAATTGTTAATTTTTTATATTTTTTAATATGAATAAACTTTATTCAAAGAATCCGTTTTTAACACTGACACTTTCGGTAATTTTTGGTGTGTTAGCTGTGGTCACTGTTGTATCTGCTGCCACAACTATAAGTACTAATATTGTCACAGAAGGTAATCTAACTGTAACAGGTACAGTAGGTGTAACAGGCGTGACAACTTTAGTGAATGCCTCAACAACTAGAGTATCAATAGGATCTAGTGGTACAACGGTAACTCAATTAATCAAAGGGTTTTGTACTTCATGGAATGGAACAGGTCTAAATAGTATGGATGGAAATCATACAGCATCTACTACTGAAGCTTATGATTGTGCTGTAACAGGTGTAGTAAGTGGTGATATGGTTATGGCCCAACTTTCTACCTCAACACCTTTTGTGGCAGGCTCAAATAACTTAGCTGGTGACTGGGCTATAGTTGGAGCAAAAGCTTCAACGACTGCTGGATACATTACAATCCTTCTTTGGAATGGCGGAGCAACATCTGTTCCTTCGTCAACTGGTATAGGTTCAAGTACTGCTTATCTAATTATTCGCTAATTTTAATTAATCATGCCTAAATACCAATTAAGTATTGGCGCAATAATTCTCTCGGTATTGGTACCACTGGCCATTACTAATGCAGCCTATAATGATGTGACTTTAACAACCGATACAGTTTTGACTGTTGATGGAAAAACATTAACAGTAAGTGGTTCATCAGCACTTATAGAATCGATTGTAGTTAATTCCACGGATTTTGTTGCCACAATGCTTACCAGTTCAACGATGATAGTGACGTCTGCTGATAAGTATGTTATGGCAGTGTCTGGGATAGGAGGTAACGATTATTCTCAAGAATGTACATCAGCTAGTAATACATTAACTATCACAATTCAATCAGGTTCAACACGAACAGTAAAAGTCATACCTTCTGCCACAACATGTACTGTAACATCTAGTACAAATACATCTGGAGGAGGAAGAAGTAGCAGTGGTGGTGGAGGATCACCTCCACCGGTAGTTGTTTTACTCCCTCCAGTAACTCCAACTCCAGCTGTCGTACCCGGCTGTCCTGCAGGAGTGGTTTGTACACCCAAAGTCACAGGTGCAATTTCCAATGTTGTCCTTACTAATGACCTATCCCGTGGTAGCCAAGGAGCTGATGTGGAGAAACTTCAGCAATTTCTAGCTCAAGATAGTTCAATATATCCAGAAGGTTTAGTGACGGGGTATTTTGGTCCTGCTACAGAAAGAGCTGTAAAAAGATTCCAAGCAAAATACGGAATATCGCAAGTAGGTAGGGTAGGCCCACAAACAAGAGCAAAACTTCAAGAAGTTTCTAAGATTACTGGAACGGCACAACCAAAAATTCCTACTCCAACTACTCCAGTTATTACTCCTACAACCTCTGTAATATTTACAAAACTATTATCAAAAGGTGTTTCTGGTGACGATGTTATTTCACTTCAGAAAATCTTAAATAAAGATTCAGAAACACGAATCTCAGAGACGGGAGTTGGTTCCCTTGGAAATGAAACCAATTACTTTGGTTCTCTTACAGAAAGAGCCATTCAGAAATTCCAAGTAAAATATGGTATAGCAAAGGAAGGTGATGGGGGATATGGTCTAGTAGGACCGAAGACTAGGGCGAAGTTGAATGAATTCGTTAAATAAAATAACTTAAAATAACATAAGATGACGACAAAACTCCACTCTTCAAAGGGTGGTTTTTTGTTTGTCCTATTTTAATTTAATGAAAAAGTTATCCACCGATTATATTTTTTTTATTGATATGTAGTTATATAATAGAGTTTAAATCATTGATTTAAATATTAATATAATTATATGAAAAAGAAAATTGTTATCGCTTTCTTCTTTGTTATTGGCACGTTTTCGATTTCTACTCTTGCAAATGCAGCTATTACGTTACAAGGTCCAATCATTGATGGAGTTTATGCTCCATTTGTATCTGCTGGTGGAGGATCTATTTTGCCATTGGCACAATTCATGCTTAATCAGAATTCTGGTTCGGACAAGCTTACTAAGGTTGGATTTTATCTAATTGGAGATCAAGATGGTCTTACTGCTTCTGAAATTTCAAGAGTCTCTCTTTGGAAAGAATCGGGTACAAATCCAGGATTTCAAATAGATGAAGATACCTTCGTAAGTGGAGCGGTCGCAACGAGTTTTTCTGTGGGAGCAGGAAATTTAATCACTCTTACGCCGACTGGGGGTGCTGATATAGGCAATAATACACAGTTTTATATAGTTGCTACTACTACATCAAATTCTGGAATTACAAATGGTCATGCTTTTCATATTACAGCAGATGCAAATTATGCTAGTACTACTGCTGGAGGACTTGGATTATCTTTTGTTTCTTCTAAAGTAATAAGATTGTCTAAAACAGCATTAGTAAAAATAAGTGAAGTAAAGGTTGGCACAGCCACAAATTCAGCTGATGAATTTGTTGAGCTTTATAATTCTGGAGAAGTGCCTATTGATCTTTCTCAAACACCTATAAGTTTGCATACATTTTATTCGAATGGAAGTTCGACACCAGTAGGAATTACATATTTCAAGAAAGTTATACCTCCTCAAGGCTTTTTTCTTATAGCTTCTCAAAACGGTTTTAATGGGGGTAGTATACAGCCTGATGCAGTATTTGCTACAAGTTCATTTGATGTTATTAAGGTAAATGGTGGAGTATCTATAGCTACTACCTCATCTTCTCTTGGTGTTAATACTGCCACATCTACTTCTGTTGATTATATAGGGTGGGGTAGTCAGCCAGCTGGAAATTGTGAGGGAGGTACATGTGCTACAGCTTTGATAAGTGATGGTAAAAGTTTAGAGCGATATGCTTCAACTACTTCAAATTCCACTAAGATGGCAGTTGGAGGTGAGGACTCGATGAAAGGAAATGGTTGGGATAGTGGAGATAATAGTGCAAATTTCTATTTAAGAACAATTCCTGATCCGCAAAATAGTTTAAGTACTAAGGAATTTGCTTTTTCTGGAGGAGGGGGTGGAGGAGATATGGGTTCTAATGCTCTTAGGGTTATGGGTTCATATCCAGGTCCTGGAATGACTAATGTACCCGTAGATTTAAAATATATTGGTTTTGGATTTAATAAACCTGTTGACCCTACAACCGTTACTGCTTCAACTGTAACTTTCAAAAAAGTTGAGAATGGTACAGCAATTGGTTCAAATCTTTGTATAACAGTTACTTATAATCAAATGGCTGGAAATATGGAACCACCAGCAAAATGTAATTTAGCTGCATCCTTATTGCCCTCTACCTCTTATGTGTTTATGGTTACAAGTGGAGTAACTGATCTTGGTGGTGCAGGAGCCAGTGCTCTTGATCAAGATTCATTTACAGCTGGAAATCAAAATTATTATGCAACTTCTACAACTGGTGCTGCTGGACAAACATTTACAAGTACAATTCCACCTACTATTATAGGTACTAGTCCATTTCCTGGAAGTATAAATGTTCCCAAAAATCTTGCTAAAATTTCAATCGAATTTAATCAGATGGATATGGATACTTCCACATTCACAGCTTCTAACATAACTTTAGTTGGTGGATCTAGTATATCTCTTTCTAATTTCTCATTTAGCACATCTACTGGAAAAAATATATTATCTATTACCCCAGCTACCTTGTCGGCAAATACTACTTATACATTAACTGTTGGTGTGGGTGTAAAAAATAGAACTGGAAGTGGTATACCTTTACCTTCTGCATATACTTCCCGATTTACTACTGGTAGTTCAGCTGGTGATACTACAGCTCCTGCATTAGTCGGAATATTCCCAACTCCTGGAACTACTATCTCTGCTCCAACAAATGATTTTATGTTTACTTTTGATGATGCTTTAGATCCAAGTACAGTAACTACAAGTTCAGTCACATTAGCTACAGTTTCTGGTGGAATAAATCTTCCAGGTTCAGTAAGATATGATCCAGTTTCAAAAGAAGGACATTTTACACCTTCAAATGTTTTACCTGTAGGACAATCTATAAGACTTACTCTTATTGGAGCAACAATCGCAAATGTGGCAGGTGTACTTTTAGGTACTGATATAACTAAAGACTGGACTATAGAATCTTCAAATACTGATACTACTCCATCCTCGATTATGTTTGCAAACGGAAATGAATTTGAATTGGCTATTACATTTAATGAAGCTGTTAATTCTACTGATGCTACAAATATTTCAAATTATGCTTTAACAGCAGGAGGATCTCCCCAAACATTAAGTGCCTTATCTGGTCAATCACTTACTTATGATTCTTCAACAAAAACTGCTAAACTTACTGGACTTCGTCTTGCTCCTGGTCCATTTACAGCTACAACTACCAATATAAAAGATTTATCAGGTAACACTATGACATCAAGTGTTTTTAGAGGAAATATTATGTCTGCCGGATCAGGAAGTATGGGAGGTATGGGTTTTGTAGGTCCGGGTTCATTTTCTGGAAGTACCTTTGGAGAGCAGAGAGATTTTAGTGCTTCAGGAATAGGATTTATGCCGCCAGTACAAATAAGACCTTCAAGTTCAGCCGTAAATGCTTCAAGTACATATACCTTTGAATTACCAATAGCTACGCAAATTCCAGCAGGAGGAACGATAGTTATTACTTTCCCTTCAACATCTGATTTCGGACTATGTTGTGCAGCGACAACAAGTTCTAGAAATACTTTTGTTGCAACTCAAAATAGAGATATAAATGGTCCTGGTCCTGGTACAGTGGGGATTTCTTCAATAGTAAAAGATTCAACAACGAAAACTGTTACTATTACTTTAGATACTGCCACAAGATCAGAATTGTTTAATGGAAATACAGATACTCATGATTTTCTAAAATTCTCAATTGCAGATATAGTAAATCCTTCAATACCGAAAGGTCCTGATTCTTCCGGATATTCTTTAGATATAAAATCAAAATCATCCAATGGTACTTTATTAGAATCATTTAATGCAAATCCTATTTATATAGGTGGAGGTAATGCTGGAGGGGGTGCAACTACAACGATTCGTGGTACAGTCACTGATTCTACGGATGGCCAGACTCTTGGAGGTGTAACAATTCACTTGATGTCACCTCAGACTGGGGCGGTTGATACTACAACAGTTGAGGCTGATGGTACATATTCATTTACAAATCTAGCTGTAGGTATGAATTCCACAGCTGGTGCTTATGGAGGTGGAGCTGGAAGCGAATTCTTTATTAGTACTGATCCTTCAGTAGCACCAACAAAGAAAAATAATGGAGCAACTAGTAATGTGTATTTTGGTGAACCAATGCCAACTCCAATTAGAGCTACTTCAACAAATGCTATAATAAAAAATTTCTCTCTACTGGAAACATCTGCTAATGCATTAACTTTCTTAGTAAAAGTTGGAGCTGATTCTAGTACATTTACAGCTACTGAACAAGTAGATGTCTTTGCTGGTGGTCCAGGAAAATTTATGGTACAAACAGTAACACCTGGTGCAGGAACTATTTCATCTGGTTCAACATTCGCGACTCTTTATATTCCCAAAATAAATGGTCAATGGGGTATAGGAATAGGTCCAGCAATGCCTAAAGGTGGAGGAGGTATGATGGGTCCTCCACCATCTACAGATTGGGCTTCACCAAAACCAGTAAGTCTTATGATTAGTGGTTGTCCTACAGCATGTAATGCTACAGTTAATGGAGCAAGTGCAAGCTCATATACATTTACTATATCAAAAGCAAATAAAACAATAGCTGGTATTTTGCAAGATGCTAGTGGAAATGCTATTTCTGGAGCCGAAGTTTATGCATATTCACCAACTGGTGGTACTGGAAATCGTTCCCAAACATCTGCTTCTGGATCATTTAGTATAAAGGTTGCTGCAGGTTCATATTCTGTCGGAGCATTTTCACCTGGTATGGGTCAATCAAAAGAAGTGTCAGTAGTCATGGCATCAGATGGTCAGTATTATGTTAATGGTTCTGCTACTGCTGCTTCTGCTACAACATTTATTCTTAAAATGACAAAACCTGGTTATACAATTACTGGTAAAATAACAGATGGTACAAATCCTGTAAGTGCTTCTGTTTTTGCATATCGTACAGATAGTCCTGGAGGCGTGAATGCTATGTCTGATTTAAGTACAGGGAATTATACATTATATGTAGATAACGGTACGTGGAAAGTAAATTCATTTATTCCTGGATTTGGTCCTATGACAGAACAGACTGTTACAGTAAGTAGTGCAAATCAAACAGGAATAGATTTCGCACCATCGACTGGAAATACTATGACTATCCTTTCTGGAAAAATATATGAAGATATTGATGGAAGTAATGGATACAATACGGGTGATACAGCTATTTCAGGTGCTGTTGTTCGTCTTTCTGGGACTGGAGGGAAAATGAATGAGGGAGTATCTGATAGTGATGGTAATTACTCTATAAGAGTTATTGGGAGTTCATATAATATAAGTGATATATTTCATCCAACATACAATCGTATAGCTCCTATTGGTGATAATGGAACGGCTATTGGTTCTATTGATCTATCGACTGCATCTACAACAAAAAATATAAAAGTTCCTCCAAGAAAAACTGTCAATATATTTGTAAAAGATTCAAGTGGCAGCGCTCTTACTGTAAGTAAGGCATTTATAGATTTATTTGATCCTGCAAAGAACGCAGGAATTCATACTGAAATAACGAATGCTTCTACTACAATACTACAAGTGCCAAACGGAATTACACCAAATGTTCGTGTATATATTCAAGGTGTCCCACAATCAAATGTTAGTATAGCAGGCTTAAATGGTAGTACAGTGGTGACAAATGGGACTTTTACAGTAGACGGGACTGAAAATATAGTAGTAACTGTAAATACCACAGCAAATGCTATGAGTACCATTATTGGTCGTGTAACTGCCAGTGGTGATGCTGTGGGTGAATCATGGATTAGTTTTATAGATACAACAAATGATGTTCATGTTGGTACACAGGCCACATCTACTGGTTGGTATAATATAACCTTGGCTAACGGTACATATCAAGTCATGGCAAATAAGCCTGGATATGTCGGGACACCAGTTTCAATCACAGTCAGTGGTTCAGCCACACAAAATCTTACTCTTACACAATCAAACTTAACCATTTCTGGTACAGTAACTGCTGGTGGTTCTGCTGCGAAAGATTCATTTGTAAGAGCTGAAAAAGTTGGAGGTGGACATGCTATTGCAAAGACTGATACAAGCGGAGCATATACCATAAATGTTACAAGTGGTAAATGGAGAATATTTGCTGCCGCTGAAGGTTATGCTGAAGGTAAATGGTCATCTGGAATAAATGATCTTGTTGATACGACTTCCTCTTCACAAACTGGAATAAATATCACCTTAAGTACAACCGCAAGTATACAAAGTAAACTTGCTACATCAAATACATTTACAGATACTAGTGCTAGTACATTCAGTGATAGTACAGTAGGAGTTAGTGTACAGCTAGATGGTAACACCTTAGGAACAGCTGGAGATACATCATATTTGACAGCAAAAGAAACAACTAATATTCCACAAACAGATAGTGTCAATATTATAGGTAATAAGGCGAAGGATATAAGTGCTTATTCTGGCGATTCACAAGTTAAGAATTTGCAATCAGGTAAAACTGCCACTGTTGAATTGAGTTATACAAAAGCAGAACTTACAGCAGAAAGTATGACATCTACTTCTACAATAAATAATTTAAAAGTCTATTCATACAGTGATGATAAACAGGAATGGGAATCATTAAGTACAGTACCGACTTATAAGGATACTGATGGTAATGCTATAGCTACTGCTGATATTGCTACAAGTCTTTCAAATGTTGCTTCAGTAAGTTTCTCGGCTGTCGGAACACACTTCTCAGCTTATGCTCTAGCAGATCCTCGGGGAGTTGAACCCCCAGGAACACCGACTGGTGTATCTGCAACTGGTGGAAGTGCTGGTAGTGGACAAATTACTATGGCATGGACGGCTTCTTCTGGAGGTACATCAGCTACAGGATATTATATTTACAGAGATACAAGTGCCAGTGGAAGCTTCGCTCTTCTTGCTAATGCTGGAAATGTGACAAGTTATACTGATACGACACCAACAGCTGGAACTACTTATTATTATAAAGTTGGTGCATATGCATCTGGGGGAGATTTGGAATCAGCGGCATCAAGTGTGGCTAATGCATCTGTAGCAGCTGCCACTTCTGTTTCTTCTGGGGGAAGAATAAGAATTCCTGTAATAACACCAATTGTTACCACATCTGTTCAGACAACCATTCCTTCTTTAACTATTCCTGAAAAAGCATTATTGACCTCTATAAAGAGAGATCTAGGAAAGGGAATGAATGGAGATGATATCAGGGCTTTACAGACTATCCTTTCGAAAGATAAAAGCATATATCCAGAAGGTTTAGTGACGGGGTATTTTGGTCCTGCTACAGAAAGAGCTGTAAAAAGATTCCAAGCAAAATACGGAATATCGCAAGTAGGTAGGGTAGGCCCACAAACAAGAGCAAAACTTCAAGAAGTTTCTAAGATTACTGGAACGGCACAACCAAAAATTCCTACTCCAACTACTCCAGTTATTACTCCTACAACCTCTGTAATATTTACAAAACTATTATCAAAAGGTGTTTCTGGTGACGATGTTATTTCACTTCAGAAAATCTTAAATAAAGATTCAGAAACACGAATCTCAGAGACGGGAGTTGGTTCCCTTGGAAATGAAACCAATTACTTTGGTTCTCTTACAGAAAGAGCCATTCAGAAATTCCAAGTAAAATATGGTATAGCAAAGGAAGGTGATGGGGGATATGGTCTAGTAGGACCGAAGACTAGGGCGAAGTTGAATGAATTCGTTAAATAAAAAATGATAAATCCCTTTGATCAATCTTTCTTCAAATTCGTTATAGGCTTTGCTCTCATTCTAAGTGTCAGCTTCAGTATTCTGTTCCTTGTGAGTAAATATAGTTCAAATCTAAGTAATGAAGAGTTATCAGCATTACAAAAATTATTAAAATAATTGCTTTAATAAAAAATCCTAAAAAATTAATTAAAAAACCTAGAAAGAAAGCCGTCTTATGAAAGACGGTTTTTCTTTTTACTAGAAATATTGTGGAATGGTGAAAAAGTGTCAAAAATTTTATTTTGTCTTCATTTCGCTTTTGTATGATATCTACATTATTAATTAATTAAACAAAATATATGTACATATTCTATACAAAAAAGTTTTCAAAGTTTTTATTGTTCGCGTTTTTGGCAGTTGTTTACTTAGTTTTATTATCACCAATTAATCTTCATGCGGAAACGTATGTATTTAACGATGATTTAAGATATGGTGGAACTTGGGATTCCACAGGAAGTCCTTATATACTCAATGAAAGTGTCTATATACCACAAGGTTACTCTTTACTAATAAAGCCGGGGGTTGTGATAATGTCCGCCTCCTCCACAGATCCTAATTCTCTTTCATTTAATGGAGATTTAGACATTTATGGTACAAAAGAAAATCCTGTGAAATTCATAGATCTCTATTCGCTCTATTTCTCGCATAGTAATGTCAATATTCAGAATGCTATATTCGAAAATACAGGATTGGATTTATTGAAAAGCACAAGTACCATAGAATCGACGATAATAAAAGGAACGCAATATGCTATTTATGCCATAGGAAGTGTAATTTCAATAAAAAATAGCCAAATCATTGATAATAAATATGGCATAGCTTCTCTTCCTTTTTCCAGGGGGCCTTTCTTAATGTATGAAAATAATGGTGAGGATATAGGAGGAATTGGTGGTATTGGTAATGCATTAGAGGGCATGGCTAATATGATAATTGATCCAGATCAAAATATAATTTCGATTCACAATTCAGTCATTAAAGGGAATTCAGAATATGGTTTGTTTAATCAAGTAATAAATCCAATAGACGCTACAGATATTTGGTGGGGAAGTAAAAATGGGCCAAGCACAGATATGAATAATGCAGGAGATAGAATCTATGGACTAGCAAATGTAACTCCATGGAAGGATAAAGACCCAAATGAAGGGTCTGCATGTTGCTCAAATGTACTTTTTATACCCGGCATAGAAGCAAGTCGATTATATAAGGATAGTAGTGGATTATTCGGAACCAGTACAAATACACTTTGGGAACCAAATATATCCTATGATATTGAAAAGTTATTTCTTGATTCAACTGGCAAAAGTTTAGATAAATCTATATACACATCCGACATTATCAGTTCGGCTTTCGGTTTCAAGGATATATACAAAAGCTTTATCGCTATGATGAATGGCGTGGTTGCGGATGGGACTATAAATCAATGGTTACCTTTCCCTTATGATTGGAGAATGAGTGTAAATGATGTGGTCTATGGCCAGACTAGATATGTTAATACAGGCATTTCTTTGATTGATGAAATAAAGAAACTTGCTTCTAAATCTAAGACGGGAAAGGTGATTATTATTAGTCATAGCAATGGTGGGCTTGTGACTAAAGTATTGATGAGAGCTTTAGAAAATACAGGAGAATCAGGACTTGTTGAAAAGATAATATTTATTGCAGTTCCAGAACTAGGCACGCCACAAGCTCTTCTTAGTATGCTTCATGGACATAATCAATCACTTGCTGGAGGACTTCTATTATCAGAAAATACTGCCAGGACATTTTCTCAGAATATGCTCGGAGCTTATGGACTCCTACCTTCTAGGGAATATTTTAATAAAAACCCCTTTACATTAATATTGAATCTGTTTAAAAATAATTCTATATCATTAGTATCAAATTATGATGAAATGAAAGGGTTTTTAACAAATAATTCATTTTCAATGGCCTCTTCTACAAATACTCGAATACCATTATTATTGAATTCTTCTTTACTTTCATCTGCCGAATCCATTCATTCTAAAATCGATTCATGGAAACCCGCAAGTACTACAAAACTTATATCAATATTTGGATGGGGTTTGCTTACAACAAAGGGTGTAAATTATATGAGAAATGAATACTGTGATCAGAAAATTATTGGAACTTGCCAAGTATCAATAGTACAACAGACAACGAGAGATGGTGATGGAACTGTACTTACACAAAGTAATGCAAATGATGCGAATACTTCACTTTTCTTAAATCTAAAACAATTTAATGAAGATAAAAGAAAAGATATCGATCATTCTAATATTCTTGAAGCGACTGCGCTTCTAAGCCAAGTCAAAGAAGATATTACAAATACCATACCATCAGATACTGATTATAAAAAATACTTTACGACAACAAAACCAATAGATACGGATATGCTTTTGTATATAAGGATTCATTCTCCTGTTGATATTCATATATATGATAAGGAAGGGAATCATACAGGAATTATAGAAAATCCAGTGATCGGCAAAGATCTCAATAAATATGAAACCAAAATCCCATTCAGTATATATGACGATTATGAAGGAGAAAAGCAAATAGTGCTTCCTTATGATGATTATGAAATAGTTCTAAAAGGTACAGATGCCGGTGTTTTTTATGCAGATGCCGAAATAACTCAATTTGATAAGACAATTGCATCGACGACATTTAGTATAATGCCAGTTACACCCCTTCTAAATGCGGAATTCATAATATCGACTTCCACAGATTCATTTGCAACATCTTCCGTAATAAATATGGATGTTGATGGTGATGGTACTACTGATTTTGTTAATCATTCGAAAGAATTTCTAAATTCTACAAGTACATATAGAATTGCTGATTTGTCCACATATATAGAATCAATGAAAAAGGTAATAATAGTATTGAAACTTCCTGAAAATATAAAGAAAACACTGATGAAACGCATAGATAGAATTATGAAAATGATTGATAAAAAGAATTTCAAGAAAGCAGAAAAGATTATAAAAAAATTATCTAGTAAAAAATTCAAGAATAAAAAGCTAAATGAATCAGAAAAAACAGCCATTCTTAAGGTATTTGAAAATCTATTGAATCGTATTGAGATTGACTATAAAAATAATTTCTGATAGTGTATTGTCAATAAGGTCAGAGAAAGAAGGCATATTATAAGTCCTTCTGAGACAAACTCATATCCTTATTGAAAACCCCATAAAGGTCGCGATTATTAGTTTATTTGAAAACTAAGTAAAAAAATGGCACGTACAAAAGTAGAAAAGAAGGAGATAATTGAAAAAGTTGAGAAAATAGTGAAAGACGCGCAATCTTTAGTTTTCGTAAACTTTCATGGTTTGAAAGTTGAAGATGCAACAAAGATTCGCAGAAAGCTAAAGTCTGAAGGTATAGGATTCTTCGTGGCGAAGAAATCACTTACTCGAAAGGCCTTTGAAAAGAATAAAGTCGAGGGTGTATTACCAGAACTTCCAGGAGAGCTTGGATTAGCCTATGGAGCTGATCTAGTGGCTCCTGCACGTGAAGTCTATGAATTTCAGAAGAAATTGAAGAATATAGTGTCCATTCTTGGTGGTGTATTCGAAGGAAAGTTTATGAATAAGGAAGAAATGATGAGTATTGCCCTTATTCCTACCGAGAAAACCCTCCATGCGATGTTTGTAAATGTTATAAACTCGCCAATTCAAGGCTTCGTCATGGCCCTCGACCAGATTGCAAAGAAAAAAGTCTAGGAAAAATTGGACTCGCTTGCTTGCGTTCGGAGGCTCTTTTATTTGTTCGCAAGCGAAAAATAAAAGACCTCCTCACCGCGTCGAGTCTCAATTTTTCAGACAATTATTATTAAATTAAAATCATTAAAATGGAAAATATAGAAATACCAGCAAAATTTAAGTCAATAGTTGAAACAATAGAAAAAATGTCAGTTTTGGATCTCAATGAATTAGTAAAGTTACTTGAAAAGAAATTCGGTGTATCAGCAGTAGTCGCTGTAGCAGCTCCTACGGTAAATACAGCAGTAACAGAAGAGAAGAGTACAGTAAATGTACATCTTTCTGCAGTAGGTGAGCAGAAAATTGCAGTTATAAAGGTTATAAAGGAAGTATTAGCTCTTGGACTAAAAGAAGCTAAGGATCTAGTAGATAGTGCACCAGTTCTTATAAAAGATAATATGAAGAAAGAAGATGCTGATGCATTGAAGAAGAAGATTGAAGAAGCAGGAGGCAAGGTAGAATATAAGTAAATAAAAGAGTATGGAAATTTTGGCAAAACTTTTTGGAAATGCAACTAAGGTCAAATTAATGCGATCATTTCTCTTTAATCAGGATAAAGCATATACATTATCTGAAATTATAGAAAGGACAAAGGCAAATAAAAGGGAAGTCAAAAGGGAATTATCCGAACTCATAAAAATTGGAATTACCAAAAAACGTCCAGTTATCAGAGAAATCCATTCGAAAAGAGGAAAGAAAATACAAATAAAGAAAGTCAATGATACGGGCTATTTTCTTGATCAGAAATTTCCATATTTGCAGGCATTGCAAAACCTTCTTATTACCGTCAGTCTTCATGCTGATGAAGCTTTATTGAGGAAATTTGCGAGTGTAGGAAAGATTAAGCTTTTTATTGCATCTGGTGTCTTCATACAAGAATGGGATACAAGGGTTGACCTTCTTATTGCAGGTGACAATCTCAATCTTTCAAGGCTTGATCATGTTATCAAATCTATAGAATCAGAAGTAGGGAAGGAAATCACATATTCTGCATTTGAAACAAGTGATTTTGAATATCGCTATGGTGTTCATGATCGTCTTATTAGAGATATTTTCGATTTTCCTCATACAGTATTGATAAATAAGCTCGAAATTGAAGAAAAACAAATATAATTTGTCCACAGTATAGGCTAGCACTTTTTAATATCATGGTATAATTAAACCATTATTAATTATTAGTGCTAATAAACAATATTATGAATTTTGTTGAAAACTGGGGTGTAGTATTCACCCAATCTCTACAAGGGATTTGGTATGGTGTAGCAAACTTTGTACCAAACTTAGTTATTGCAATTGTTATTTTTGCAATTGGTTGGGTACTTGCAGCTCTTATAGAAAAACTTATCGAAGGTCTTTTCAAGACTTTCAAGGTAGATGTAGCTCTTAAGAGTGGAGGTTTAGAGGATGTAGTAGAGAGATCGGGCCATAAACTAAATTCTGGCCGTTTCGTAGGGACTTTAGTAAAGTGGTTTGTGATTGTGGTTTTCCTAGTTGCATCTTTTGATATTCTTGGTTTGAAGCAAGTAAATGCATTCCTAAGTGATGTAGTGCTTTCGTATCTTCCTCAAGTTATCATTGCTGTACTTATGCTTATGGTTTCTGTTGTCATCGCTGAAGCGGTGCATAAGGTTGTTACAGCATCTGCAAGAGCAGCTCATATAAAGTCTGCTGTTCTTCTAGGAAGTATTGCTAAATGGTCTATTTGGGTATTCGCTATTATCACAGCACTATTCCAGCTAGGTATAGCTCCAGTAATTATAGATAGATTGTTTACAGGTATAGTAGTTGCAGCGGCTCTAGCTTGTGGACTTGCATTCGGCCTTGGTGGCAAGGAGGTTGCAGGGAGAATACTTGAGAAGACAGTTCATACGGTTTCAGATAAGGATTAATACATTCTTAAAATTTAAAAGAAATTGCACTTGAGAAAGTGCTCTTTCTTTTATGTATTTGCTATTCCATTTATTATGATATAATGTAACTAACTATGAATATTAGAAGACCAAAAAATACAAAAGAAAAGGGAGTTATCGAACTCCTTGTGTATAAAGAAGGCAAAAGTTATATAGGCGTTTGTCTTACATTTGATATCGTTGAGGAAGGGAATAATCCTAGTGAACTTATGAAAAGCATAAGAGAAGCTGCTGAGCTTCATCTTGAAGTAGTGATAAAAAATAATTTATCAGATGAATTACTTAATAGATATGCCCCTGAAGAATACTGGAGTAAATACTTTGAAACTGCTAAGAAATTAGAGAATCCCTCACTAGCCCACACCAATAGTTTAATTGTTTCTCCTTATCAGAGTTCTTTAACTGCCCAGTTCGCCTAACTATGCCAAATGGATTGTTCAACTGGTCTTATAAAGATGTAGTTTCTTTTCTTAAAGAAAATAATTTTGAATTTCTTGAACAGCGTAAGGGTTCTCATGAAGCTTGGCGGAATCGCATAACTGATGCGGTTGTAGAAATCAATGTTCATGGACAGAAGAGCTTTTTTCCAAGAACACTTGAAACCATGATACGACAGTCAAAGATAGAAAAGAAAGAGTGGAGAAAATGGGCTGGGAAGTGATGATTGTAACTTCATTTCTATAAATATAACATGGACGATAAATACCCTAAAATATATTATGAAAGTAAAACTAAGGTTTTTCTATGGATATTTGTATTCTTAGTTATTTTTTTGGGGGTTATAATCTATCATGAATACATAAATACATCAGATTCTCTTTTAACTCCCACTTTTTTGATGGGGGTGATTATTTCCTTAACCATTACTGGTTTCGTATTGTATTTTTATCCTGTTGCAACTATAGAAATTTATAGTGATCATTTTACTTATAAAAAAGGAAATAAATCCTTATATTCATCATGGCCTGATGTAAAACATCTTGTTGCACAAATGGATAAGGGATTAGGTGCAGGCTTGATTACCAGTATCTTTATCGATTCAATAAATGGAAAGACAGATTTAATTGATATTAGGATGATAAAAAGCAATGTTTGCAATAAAAAAGAAGATAAAAAACTAATTGCTGAAATTGAATTATTGTCTAAAAAGATATTAGAGTATGGAGATTTGTCCACATTAAAATATACAGGAGTTCCAGTATCTGAGGACTATAAATTTTAATTACCAAATCCAAAAAGTCGAAGTATATGGCCGAGTGTTCCTATTAAACCTAATACTATTGCAATTAATCCCCAAATTTTAGCACCATTTTTTCTTGCAATTATTCCTAGGTAGAGTCCAATAATTGAAATTAAAAGAGGAATAATTACTTTTACAGTTAATAAATCACGGTAAGCATTCGATAATAAATTTAGATTTAAAACAAGAGCTGAAGAGAAAAGGCCAATAATTGATAATACCACACCTAATAATCCTTTTGCTTGTGAACTCATATAATTATGATTTATTATTAATAATAATATAATTATAACATGACTCATTAATAAAAGTCTAAAAATTCATACAACCTATTGACTTCCAATCTGCCTTCATATAGTATATTCATTACACAGAATATGTTAATAAAAATCACTTTAAAACGGCAATAATCACGCTTCAAAAGAGTGTTGGATAGAGCCGTTAAAAAACGGTTTTTTTTAGTAAAATTTTCCGAATGACTGATTCATTGACAATTGAATACCTCAAAAATCTCAACAATCAGGAGGTTTTTGGGGAAATAAAGGTAATACTAGGATATGTATGTATGATAAGGGTTTTTTCGAATATATACATTGAATAGTATGTTGTAAGTTGTAGACAAATAATTGTGGTTTTTAGATTTCCTAATGGGAAATTTAAGAGTATATGGTGGATGCCTAGGCTTCTAAGAAGCGATGAAGGACGTGGCGTGGCGACGATATGTTTCGGGGAGGTGCCTAGCAACCTTTGATCCGAAAATCTCCGAATGGGGAAACCCTCTGACTTCGAGTCAGAATTAAGATGCTTGACATCTTAATGCATACCCAGGGAAGTAAAACATTTCAGTACCTGGAGGAATAGAAACTAAATAAGAATTTCGTAAGTAGCGGCGAGCGAAAGCGGAAAAGCCCAAACTCAACCTTTATCGTATGGCAGAACGCAAGTTCTGTGATGCGATAAAGGTTGGGGGTAGTAAGGTGGGAATGTGTCATTGCTATTTATAGTAGTGCAGAAAAGTTACAAAATTTTTTGATAGAAGAACAAGCTGGAAAGCTTGGCCCTAGAAGGTGATAGCCCTGTAGTCGAAATCAAAAAGTCTTTTTTGTTCCCATTCTTGAGTACCTCGAGACACGAATAGCTCGGGGGAATCTGGCGGAACTAACCGCTAAGGCTAAATATTCTAGAAGACCGATAGTGAACTAGTACCGTGAGGGAAAGGTGAAAAGTAGCCCGGTAAGGGCGATGAAATAGACCTGAAACCATATATTTACAAGGAGTAGAAGAGGTTGTACACAGAGTGCATAAGTGAAAGCTTGTGTATTGTGTGTACGACCTCGACTGCGTGCCTATTGAAGAATGAGCCAACGAGTTGAAGCATACTGCAGGCTAAGAGCGAGAGCTTGGAGCCACAGGGAAACCGAGTGTTAATAGCGCGTTCGTAGTATGCATCAGACCCGAAGCCAGATGAGCTTGCCTTGAGCAGGTTGAACTCTCGAGAAATCGAGAGGGAGGACCGAACGCTAGAGTTGTGCAATTCTCTGCGATGACTTGAGGTAAGGAGTGATAAGCTAATCGAATCTGGTAATAGCTGGTTCT
>JBBUAH010000007.1:15158-36281 GCA_038058815.1 Patescibacteria group bacterium | reverse complement strand
AAAAAATAGAAATAGCTAATAAATTTAGTATTAGATTTTCACACATAAATGTGGTATTGTTTTAAATATGAAAAACTCACAAAAAGGTTTCGTTGTGCCATTATTAATAGCAATTATTGCCGTATTAGCCATTGGAGGTGGAGTGTATGTTTATGAGAATAAGAAGGCTGAAGTTCCTACTGCGGTTGATAATACAACACAGCAATCAAATCAAGTTCAACAGCCGACTGTACAAAATAATCCTGTGAACTCACCTGTCCAAAATATCCAGACACCACCTCCAAAAGTTATTCTAGCGACTCCATTATCTCCGGTTAGTATTTCAAGTATTTCAGGACCTATAAAATTGAATGATGGTAAAAGTGGTACATGGACTGTTAATGCATCAGGTCAAAAACCCTTAACTTATGGCGTGATATGGGGAGATGAACCTGAGTGGAAAAATGTATATGGAGGAATGCCTTTATCTTTTATTGCATATAAAAGTAGTCCGAGTTTTTCTCATACGTATTATCGAGTTTCTTCGACGGGAACGACATACACGCCTGCTTTTTTTGTCAAAGATGCACAGGGAATGACAACAAGAAAAGTTTCTCTAGTAAATGTTGGCTTTGCTTCATCTCAAACTCCAATTCCTTATATTGGAAGTATTAATCCTTCTTCTGTTTCAGTAGGAACAACAATCGAGATTAGAGGAAGTAGTTTCAAGGGTTTTGAAGGGGATGTCTACTTCTTCTTTGAAAGAGCAGATGGTAAGAAAATAAGATTGCCGGGTATAGTTTCAGAACAAAAAACAGAAGATGCTACCGGTACACAAATTGCAAAAGTTATAATAAAAGAACCATGCCAGTCGGGTCAGACAATATATGGAGATTATTCTGGCATACCTTATCAATGTGACTACGTACAATTTACCCCTGGAGTCTATAAAGTCTCTACAGAAACGTGGGGAAATAAAAGTAATACAGTCCAGTTTACAGTTGTAGCCTCTAATTTCCAACCATCTGTTACAGTTCTTTACCCTAATATGGGAGAGGTATTAAACAATGGAGGAAGGGATAATATAACGACGGTTCGATGGACTACTTCGAATTTTGGAAATATGAACATTACAATAGGGTTACTTAATAAGAATGGTGATTGGATTAAAACTATTGCTTCAGATATTCCAAATACTGGAAATTATAATTGGAAAATGGATTCAACGATTACTACAGGACAATACAAAATCGCCATAACTTCTCCTCAATCAATGGCCAATGCTATTACTGGGCCAATTGCTTCAGATATATCTGATTTATTTGAAATAAATACAAGATCAATTATTTCAGGTAAAACATTTGTGACTCTTATTTTACCAAACGGTGGAGAAGTCCTTAATGTTGGTGATAAGATAATTATAAAATGGTCAAGCTTGGGTGAAAAATCAACCTCTGCAACTATAAGTTTAAGAAGTAATGCTCGATGCCCATATGGTTACAGTTGTACTCCACTTCCAAATTCCTTCGCTAATATTGCTGAGATCAGTGGGAATGATCTTGAAAAAGGAGAATACGAATGGACTGTTAATAAGTCCAGTGTTGATAGTCATAACAATGGTTATCTAATAGGCATTCTTCTTTCTAAGGATAATCTAGATAATGCAAGTTATGATGATAGTGATTCTGGTTTTACCATAAAATAATACGAATAGTGCAAGTAATATAGTAATGCTATAATATACCCATTATGAACCAAACAAACACAACACCGAAGGATTTCTTCCTTCATTTAGGAGCTACTATTGCATTGTATGCTTCTGCAATTGCTCTTATAAATTTATCATTTAGTATTATAAATTACTGTTTTCCAGATGCTTTAGCGGGATATTTCTATTCAAGTTCAATAGCTTGGCCTATTTCTATGCTCATAGTCCTTGTCCCTATTCTTTATGTATTGGAATGGCTTATAAAAAAGGATATAAGAATGATTCCAGAAAAGAATGAAATCTGGATTCAGAGATGGAGAATATATCTTACTCTTTTCTTGACTGGGGCTGTCATCGCTGGGGATTTGATCACTCTTATAAATACATATTTGAATGGAGAGATTTCTATAAGATTTGTGTATAAATTCCTCGTTATACTTATAGTTCTTGCAATTATATTTGCATATTACATTCTTGAAAAGATAAATAAAGCTCAAAAAACAAAAACAGTATTGATTTATCTAGGAATTATCATTGTATTTATTGCTATCATTTCTGGCTTTATGGTTGTCGGCTCGCCAGGTAAACAAAGAGCAATAAGATTCGATAATCAAAGAGTAAGTGATTTACAGAATATTCAATGGCAAATAGTCAGTCATTGGCAACAAAAAGGCAAATTACCAAATTCACTCGAAGACCTTAAAGATTCTATCTCATATCAAAGTATTCCTATAGATCCAGAAAATAATTCTTCATATGAATATATAGTGAAAGATACAATGAAATTCAGTTTATGTTCTTCATTCTCATTGGATTCGCAGGATAATAAAGGGAAAGGAGATTATAGCTATGGTGGCAATAGGACTTCTCCTAGAATGATGTATCCGATAATTGGCCCAAGTGATAATTGGGATCATAAATCTAGCCATTCATGCTTCGAAAGGACTATAGATCCAGAGAAATACCCTGTATTACCAAAGAATTAAGATGATTTTCGATTTTCCTAAGTAAAATCGATAAGTTATCCACATAAAATAAAGTTTTGATAAAATTTTTGTAAAATAAGCCCTTGTGGACTTGTTTTATATAAGGGTATAATTCCTTCATGACAACGAAAACAAAAAAAATTTACAATTTAGTCGATACAGATCTTTTCCTTGATAATAATGATAGAGAGTATATTTTGAAGATTAGAGATTTACCATCTGATGATAGACCTAGAGAGAAGTTGATTAAAAAAGGTCCAGAAGCTCTGTCTTTAGGAGAATTACTTGCAATCATCTTAAATACAGGAAATAGAACAGAAGATGTATTGGAAATGTCTAATCGCATTATACGTGAATATGGCGAAAAAAGTATCATTGCAGAAAAGAATGCAAAAAAGCTTTCAAAGGAGCTAGACATTCCCGTCATAAAAGCATGTCAAGTCATAGCATGTGGAGAAATCGGTAGAAGATTTTATGAAAAGAATGATTCAGGTTTTGAAGTGATAAGGACGGCAAAAGATGCCTATGAATATTTACAAGATATGCGCAATCTCCCCAAAGAACATTTGCGCGGTATATATCTCAATAGTCATAATCGCATAGTACATGATGAAGTCATATCTATAGGTACTATAAATACAAATATTGTTCATCCGAGAGAAGTTTTCCGTCCGGCTATAGAGTATAGCGCTGCGGCTGTGGTCCTAGCCCACAATCATCCTTCGAATATCGTCACACCCAGTGCCCAAGATATAGAAATCACAAACCAGCTAGTTTCCGCTGGAAAAATATTAGGAATTAATGTTCTTGATCATGTGATTATTACAAAGAGTACCTATATAAGCATAAAAGCAAATTATTAAAATATATGAAAACTTATAATATCATTTCACCATCACTTGTGGGTATACTTTCTGATGATTATCTTTATTTCGAAGGAGTTTCTAGACCGGAAGAAATATATATGATTAGAGATAATAATGAGGACATTTTTCACAAGAATATTGATGTCCTTGAGAAATATTTCAACGATGTTTACAATCTTCTTCTTAGAAAACTCTCAGCTTTTGCCACATTTGAGTATATAACAGATGAAGAAGAGACTAAGCTTCAAGCTCTACTGCAAGAACTCATAAAAGTAAAGAAACTTATAGAAGGTGTTACAAAAAATGCAGAGAAATAAAAAAACTGTATAATGGGGCAGTGAACTATAAAGATTACTTTAAAGCCAAGAAAATAGCCATTGTGGGGCTAGGGCCCCATGGAGAAATGGTTGCCGATATAAAATTCCTATTGAGAAATAGGGCAGATATATCTCTTTTCGATATGCGTAGCGAAAAGCGTTTTAAAGATATTATCTCTGATCTCAATGAAAGTGGATTAGTAAATTATACCTTTGGAGATGTTCCTGCTTCGAGACTTGCCGAAGCACAACTCATTATTATTTCCCCAGAAATTTCCCGCAATTCAAACTTCTTGAAAATAGCTCAAGAAGCCGGAGTTCAGATCGAATATCCTGATACTCTGTTTATGAGGCTTGCTCCACCAGTTACCTTAATAGGAGTTATAGGTGCATGCGGGAAAAGTACTGTTGCACATCTGATCTATAATATGCTTAAAAGATCTTTTATTGATTATGAAGATCAAGGTCTCTTTTTTATTGACCCTGATTCGACAAATGGTGCATTGACTCATTTGAGGAAAATAAAAAAAGGTGATGTTTTAATTGTGCGTATTCCAGAACATCTTTTAGAATATTATCATCAAATGCGCATCAGTCCGCATGTGGCTGTGATTACTTCTCTTACATCTCTTGAAATTCAAGAATTGAAAAGTGCTTTCAAAATTCTTGAATTTCAAACATACAATAACTTCATTGTAGCTCCTGATGAAGTGATCGATATATTGAAATCTAAGGCCCTTTTTGTACCTAAAGCGAAAATGCTTAGAACTCATGGTAAAACTATTCAAAATAGTCCAGATTTCAATATAAACGGTTTCCATGATAGGGAAAATGCTGCTTTAGCTATTCAGACAAGTGAATTATTTAAGGTATCAAGTGATATTTCCCACGGTGTTGTACGCAATTTTATAGGGCTTAGAGGACGTATAGAGTTGGTAAAACGTATTTCTGGTATAGAATACTACAATGATGCAACCTCAACTACACCGAGATCTACCTTAATGGCATTACGCAAACTTTCGACAAACAAAAATATAATTTTGATTTTTGGTGGGGCATATACAGGATATGATTATAGTGAATTGATAAAAAACATTCCACAATATGTGTCTACAGTCATACTTTTACCCGGTAGTGGAACTCTAGGTATTAGAAATGATATTGATGAATTATCTGAAGTGAAATGCGTTCAGGCATTAAATCTTGAAGATGCAGTCGGGAAAGCAAGGGAGAATGCTCGAAGGGGGGATGTTATACTCTTTAGTCCAGGATTCGATGCGGTAGGTGTGGATATTTCTAGGAAGGAGAGAGGAGAAAAATTTGTGAAAATCGTGAGAGGATTCTGAAAAACTGAGACTCGGCACGGGGAGGAAGCCCTACTTTTTTCGCGCTTGCGCGACAAAAAGAGGGACTTCCGACCGCAAGTCGACGAGTCCAGTTTTTCCTAATCCCCACAAATCATACAGGCCACAGAACCATACCAATCCTTACCAGTATAAGAAGCTTGCATAAGTCCGGCCACAGATAAAGCACTATTTGTAGAGATATCGATATCAGTATATTTCTTCACAATCTCTTGGGCCGTCTTTATTTGTTCATTCGAAGCTATCCATCCACTACCACCACTTTTTTCTATTAAAGGAATAAGAATATCCTTTCTCAATGCTGTATGATCGACTATAGCATCGGCTATTGATTGTTCATCTCTTGTATCATCATTGACGAAATTATCGGAAATGGGATGGCATGAAGAAGTCTGTACGATATGTATTTCTATTTTCTTATTTTTAGAATTGAAATATTGGGCAAGGGCTTGAGCTGTCGTTCCAGACGAAGTACCTATAAATACCGCCTGTAGATTCGATATTTCTAGAAGCTCTTGTGCGAGGTTTTCATATCCCTTCAAAGCCGTATCATCTGTACTCTGACGCAATGCCTTTATATCTCCATCTTTTGTCTTTGTAAAAAGGGTTTGTAAAGGACGATCATGTATTGTTATAGAAATATATTGATTTTTGAACCGTTCTAATTTCTTCAATTTTTTTGCAGAGATATGTTGTCCTACAAGGATTTCAAGCCTGATTTTATCTCTTCTTTCTTTATTCAATTTTTCAATATAAAAACAAGAAGCCAGAGCCGCATTTCCTGAAGATGAAATAGCGAAATGTTTACAGTCCTGACCTATATAATTATCAATCATAAAGGGTATAGATCTGCCTTTATGAGATCCATAAGGGTGTAGATCCTCTCTTTTAAAATATAGATTTTTGACACCTAGGTTTTCTGCCAAAACATCATATTTCTCATTATTTGTTAACATATTGATATAATACAATGTTTTAGGTAGTATTAGAAGGTGTTATATTATTTGTATGTATTTCCAATCAATTAAAAAAATGAAATCAATTTGCCAAGAATGTAAAAACGATATAGATCTTTCCCGTTATCCATCTGTAAGGGAAGGTACGGTCATAGAATGCAACCATTGTGGAATTACCTTGCTTGCTAAGAAAATAGATGGTGAGAATCTCTCTACCGAGATAGTTGACGAAGGGAAATAATTATTTGAGATTCTTTACTGTCTCTTCAATCATATTCCTAAAACCATGAGATCCGAGAAAGGCTATCACATCGCCTTTCTTAGTATTTTCTATTAGATATTTCACCAGTTTTTCATCATCTTCAATATATCTAGTATCTTTATGAGTCTTTCCTATGATATCTGCTAATTCATTTCCTTCTATAGGTTTTTCTATTTCGTTTTCTGATACTTTCAATTTTGTTAATCTAGGAATAATTACTGTATCTGCATTTCTGAAAGCATTATCATATTTAATAATTGATTCCCTCTGACGACCTCCACTATTCGGTTCGAAAATTGCAATAATTTTTCCATTATAGATTTTCCTTAAATTTTCCAAAACAGAAGAAGCCTTTTCAGGTGAATGAGCAATATCATCAAAGACTGTTATTTTACCCTCAAATCTTTTTTCCAATCTTCTTTTTAATCCTTTAAATTTCGCTATGGCATTTACAATCACTTTTTCTTCTATACCGATCTCTCTAGCCATAGCGAAACAGCCCGTAATATTTTCGGCTTGAAATATACCGATCATCGGTGAATGAATTTTAATTCCATTTATCTTAAAATCTAAACCATCTTTTGTTTGTATTACATTAGTATAGACATAATCAGCATTTTTCTTTCCATACCAAATTGCTTTCTTTACCATTTCTCTTACCTTTTTATTATCCTTATTTGCAATTATAAATTTTGTTTTTGAAATAAGCTTTTTGAAAACATTGAAATAACTTTTTTCAGTAGGATATAGATCAGCATGATCCCATGATATAGCTGTGAGTAAAAGGTGAGTGGGCTTGTAGTAGACGAATTTGGGAGTATTGTCTGTAGGTGAACTCTTATATTCATCTCCTTCGAATACGCTGTATTTACTATCTGTAAGCTTCGCTGAAGCTTTATGAGAAAGAGAGACACCACCAAACATATATGAAGGATCTTTTTTGGCTTCTTGTAAAATGAAAGAAAGTAAGGCTGAAGATGAAGTCTTTCCCCATGTACCCGTTGCAACTATTGATTTCTCTTTTACAAAAAATTTTCCTATGGCTTTAGCAAAAGAATAGATCGGAATATTATTTTCTTTAATATAATTCGTCTCTGGATTTCCTGTCCCAGATGCAGTCCCTATAATAGCAAGATCTGGCTTACCAATATTCTCCGGATGCCAGCCAGCATAAAAGGGGATTTTATGTTTTTCTAATTCTGTAGAAACAGGAGGAAAGAAGCCCTTATCAGAGCCTGTAACTTTCCATCCTTTGTCTTTGAAAGCGATAGCCAGAGCGCTAGTAGCTACTCCGCAAATGCCTATGATGTGTATGTGTTGGGGTTTATTTTTCATTTTTTCTTGAATTTCTTCGCTAGTTTATCCAAATCACCGAAGAAGACTCTTCCTTCAGCTACATCTCTTTCAGATCTAAGCACAGCTTCAACAGCTTCATTTTCTTGAAACTTAGCTATAGCTTTTCTTACAACTTCTGCTTTATTAGTGTAATTTCCCAATCTTATAATGATACCATATCTATAAATACGGCTATATTGACATATTAATGAATATAATATATATTACTGACCAGCAAAACAAGATCATTTCAAATTTATTTTTCGAATTTCGCCACAGCAGAAAGTGGCTCTAGAAATAGGGCAATTCTCTGCTGTGGCGAAACATCGTCTGCTTGATAAACTTCACAATCCGTGAAGAACAAGACTAGAGTGGTGCATTAGCCGGCAAAAAACAAGATGAGCGAAAGAAATCAAACGGTGGCTGCCCAGACGGCACTGGTAAATTCGATCGATTGGGACAAGGTTGACCTTCAGTTGATCGTTGAGGCGGGAAATCGAGGTCGACTCGGTCGACCTCTTACAATTTGGCTCGCCGCGAGGGCTTGGGAGGGGGTCAAGGTTGTGCAGGCGCCAGAAGGGTCGAAACCAGTCACACTTAAATGTGTGGACATCTTCGACGGTAAGAGTTTCCTCGAAGGGAAAGAATTCATGCGACTAGCCAGGTTAGTTCCTGGAGCCATGAATGGCGGCACCAAAGCATTCGAGTATTACTTGAGAGAAGGACACTGGAATGAACTGCCAGATGATGCCAGTGTTATTGTGTTCGTAGACACCGAGTTTGACTCGGGCGACGATCGTTGTGTGCGGTGCCTCTGTCGGGATGGTCCGAGGTGGTGTCGGGACTTCCTTTGGGTAGCCTACAGGTTCCGCTCCTCTTGTCGCGTCGCTGTCCTCGCAAGCCCTCTGGGCTCTGAGGCTAAGGCCTCTTAGACCCTCTGACCTTAGTCCTCAGATCCTGCATTTACCAAAGTACGAAAGTATGGAGGTGGATGCAGGATTTTTTAATTATGCTAATCTAAACACGGTAGTAGGTGAATATGTTGTAGATTTTGTTTACATTTAGTAAATAGGGTTTTCAACCACCGAAACCAGTATCCATACATTGAGAATATTTAGGATTATATTTACAAAATGTAAGTAAGGTTCTGAATAGAGTGGTGTATGAAGACACTTCATAAAAAATGAAGATACTTGGTGCATTTTACTACGAAATTATGATTTCAAATTCGATTCAACCCTGAGAGTATTCGATGGGTGGTGGTATAGAAGGTAGAATGTACATTTGACTCGGGCGACAATCGCTATGTGCAGTACCTCTATCGGGGTGGTGCGAGGTGGTATCGGTACTGCGATTGGGTAGGCTTCGGGTTCTTCTCCAATTGTGGCGTGGCTGTCCTCGCAACTCTCTTCATTTCTCCCCTGCTTTGGCAGGAGAGTTTTCTTTTGGTAAGATTTAACTTACGATTTCTTTTCTCTATTAAGCTGTTCATGCCATCCACCCAAATTTCTACCTATCTCATACAATGGAGTAGATATAGTAACATATTTGTTTTCATCCAATCCATCCGTTTCCCATAGAACCATAAGTAATATTTTCACAGTGTCAAGTTTTCGTATAGCTATTTTAACATAAGGAACTTTCTCTGATTTAGAAGAAAATCCAGCAGAAGATATCATCTCTATCATTTCAATAAATATTCTGTCTATCACATTACCTAGTGAATACCTTTGAGTTTTGGGAATTATATTATGATATTCATTCCATACTTTATATACATTCTTCATTTTCTCAAGCACTGGTAAAATTGTCGGGGGGGGTAACATCATAGTTATGAATCATATTAAATTCTTTCATACTTACGACTCTATCATTTCTGTAGAGAATTTGCTACAGGCATGGAAAGAATTCAGAAAAGGTAAAAGCAAAAGAATAGATGTACAAGAATTTCATTTGCATTTAATGGATAATATCCTAGACCTTCATTTTGAATTAAAAACCAAAACATATACTCATGATAATTACCAACATTTCAAAATAGCCGATCCAAAACCAAGAGATATACATAAAGCTACCGTTCGAGATAGATTACTCCACCATGCTATTTATCGAATCCTATATCCAGTATTTGATAAAAAATTTATTTATGATTCATATTCTTGTAGGAATAATAAAGGAACCCATAGAGCAATCAATAGATTTCAAAGATTTGTATGGAAAGTATCGAAAAATAATAATAGAATATGCTGGATTCTAAAATGTAATATTATAACTATCCAATCATATTCAGGATTACTAAGACATGGAAATACCTATAAATTACAAAATATAATTGAAGAATTGTCTTTATCTGATTGACACATACCCTATAAAGATTGTCTAGAAAAAACTTTATCAAAAATTCATTCTTTTTTTATCAGGATTTCATTTCGTTTTGATATGGTTCTTGAATGAGAAAAGGTCAATCATCTCAAATAAATGAAATAGTTGAGAGAGTTAATAGAAATAAAACAGGAATCTTTAAAAGAGATTCTGAATTAATTGTTATATTACCTGATACTATAGCTGAAGTTATAGGTAGTTATCATATCTATATTTCTGAATTTATAATCGCAAAGGTGAAAGGGAAGATAAAGGTATATAAAGGTCATCCAAAAATCACTGATGAGGTTCTATATAAGATTCCTAAAAATCTTTCCGATCCCAATGAAATCCTTAAAGATATAAGAAAAGAAGAAAAAAGGGAATATTTATTTATAAATGTTGATCCCTTACATCAAATCGTTGTGGAAGTCGAAAGGAAGCCAAGTGGCCTTAGTGAAATAAATACTATATTTGATTCAGACTTCAACGAACTAAAACGGCTGGAAGGTAAACTTCCAACCGTTTATAGCTCTGGCGATACCCCAATTTCTCGCATGCATGCCTCTCAATGAGAGCGCTGGGCGGGGATTTTCCAGTCTTCAGATATGTAATGATATATTAACAAAACTATATTTATTTTGCAATATGATGAATATCTTTACACACCCAAAACCCCCTTAACCTTTTCAATATCATTTGACCACTCTTTACCATCAAACCATTCTATTCCTGAAAATTGCAATTTATAGATATCATTTGGGCGCTGAAGTGAACCTAGATATACATATTTGAGTCCTAGGGTTTGAGCTTCTGCTATAGTCTTAGTCATCATGATAAGTCCCATATCCTTCAATGCTTTTTCTAAATCATAAAATGGATAACAATAATGCAGTATTGAAGAATTTTCATAACAAATAACGAAGCCGAGATTTGAGAATGAAAAGAGGGTATTGAAATTATGTGGAGTAGTGATTAATTCTTTTATTTTATTTGCAGAAAAAGCACCATCTGATTTTTTATCATAAAAATCCTTTGCCATTTTTCCTATTTCCCAAGAATATCCTGAATATGGTATTGTATATTTTTCTATTAAGACTTTCTCACCTTTTCGTAAAATGCGTCTATTTTCGCTTGAAAGTTCGAATTTATTTAAATTGATTCTTACGCTTCGGGTCTGATGCATCATACCTTTCGCGATACGGGTAAAGACGAAGCCATTATCATACATGCGAGAGATAGTCTCTGCTGATTCATCTATTATTTTCTCCTCTTTCCATTTTAGATATTTCATATTGTTATAGTTAGCAAAATGTGCGAGCCTACGGGGAGGAAGCCTTATTTTTTGCCTAGCAATATTTTTATATTGCGTAGCAAAAAAAAGAACTTCCGACCGCAAGTAGGCGAGCCATTTTGCTTTAATGCAAAGCTAACCATACTCCAAAAATTACAAAGATAAAATGAATCATCCAGAAACGCATAATGGTTTTCTCTTCACTCCAGCCGAGTATTTCAAAATGATGATGTATTGGGGCCATCTTAAATATTCTACGACCTAGAATATATCTTCCTGCTATTTGTATAAGGACGGTTATGGCTTCGACATAAAATAGAAATCCGAGAAAGAATATAGACCCTATTTCACCTATAGCTAAAGTGTTTACAGCGAAGAGCGCTCCGAGACCAAGAGATCCGACATCACCCATCATAAATCTCGCAGGTTTTATATTGAAATATGTATATGCTACTAAAGCCCCGACTGTGGTAGCATTGAGTATTGCTATTTCTCCAAATCCGTTGATCCAGCTTAAAAGGGTAAGAGCACTGAAAGAAGAAATGAGCATGCCTCCTGCAAGTCCATCCATACCATCGGCTATATTTACGGCATTTGCAGTAAACATCACTATGAAAATAATAATAGGGATAATGAACCATCCGATGAAAATATCTATTCCATATGGAAGATAAATATAATGCCATGCTGGACCAAGCTTTTCATAAATCCACCATGCTGTTATGGAGCCTGCAATAAATTGTAAAAGAAGCTTCTCATGAACATGAACGCCTTTATTCGTACGTGAACCGACCCAGACAGAAATGCGTCTAAAGACAGACCATGGCAAGGTAATGATATACCATATACGCATTTTCAATTCTCTATGAACGCGGATAAGATTTAAGACCTGTGAAAGTTTCCTCGAGCGCCTCTCACCTCCAAATACACTCAGCAAATCATCAACACCCCCGAGAAGAGCAGATAGAAGCATGACGCCAATAGGTACCCATGTGAAGCTTCTGGACCAGTTGAAAAAGAATGTAATGAAGGCTACAGTGATTATTATAAGCAAACCACCCATGACCGGAGTCTCACCTTTATTTTTTCTTGAATCAATATTCGAAAGTTCTCTTTTTGATCCTTTTATTATATTTAGTTTATAAAGAGTTTTAATGAGAAGAGGAGACCATAGAAAGGCAACAAAACAAGAAAAAAGGGCAAAACCCAGAATATAGGCAAAGTCAGCTGTACCCTGAAGAATGCTTATCATAAGCCTAGATTAGCATAAAAAAGGTAAAGTGCGAAGCTTGGTCTGATTTTTCTTTGCATTTACGAAAGTATAGTTTTCTTCACCAGTTTTATCATTTTCAATCCAGCGTTGTTCCACAAGAGGTCTTTCAAGAGAGAGAATATCGATTCTTCCTTCATGTATTCCATGCCCGTATTCTCCATCTGTCGGCCAAGCAGTAGCGTGGATATAATGAAGAACAATTGGTAAGAAATTTTGATATTCGATTTGATAAATAAATAAAATATGATCTCTATTACCATTATTTAATCCATTGGTCATAGTGATAATATCTCCGACTTGTGCATTTTTTATAGGAATAACTTTACTATTTTTATCATATGCAAATGTCTTCACATCGGTGTTTTCCACAGGCCTTATCTTCGATTTTATTTTTCCGATTATTCCTTTACTAAAAGGGAAGTGTAAATGCCTATCGAGTCCACCTTTTTTCTTACTCAGACTTTCTTCATTCAATAAATAATAAACAAAAGCCGAACAATCAATACCTATATCATTATCCACAAGAAATCTCTTAAGACTTTCAGAATCAAATGATTTCATATCAACCCCTTGCTCTAAAGCTTTATTTTTTATTTCTTCGAAAATATCTTTAGGACTACCTTTACCTATTTCCACTCGCAGACCAGCTCTTCTACCATAATGTTTATTATTGAAATAGGGAATAGAACACACTGTATTTCCTATATGGAAATTTTTGTATTGATCTATCATTTCTAGAGTTCTATCTGATATTATCTTTGTGTTCATGGTTCCAAAACTATTTCCAAAATCTTTTTCCCTTCCTTATTAAACTTATTATGTGTTTCCATTATACCTCTTTCACTCTGAATTCTGAAAAGATCTGCATTTGGTTTCGTATTTGAATATTTTATTACTTTAAATCTGGCATTTATAATTTCTTGTATATCAATATTCATAATCTTTTTTGTAACCCTTTGCAATATTTGTGCACCATCATTTATGGGTATTATAGATTCTTTTATAGGTAAATTAAGTAATGAAGAAATATGTGCTTCGAATATATTTATTCCTCTTACGTCATTTTTTCTAATTATATTTTGTAATTCTGATTCATATGTAGTCGATGCTGGTTGGCGGGCGTTTATTTCTATAAGATAAAGCATATCTCTTTTTTCATCGTATACTATATCTATTCCGAAAAGCCCTATCCAACCATCCTCTCTCATTTTCTTGGCGATTGTTTCTGCTATGTTTCGGAATTGTTCTATTTGTTTCTCACTAAGTATGGTATGTGGAAGGCTCCAATCATTACCGATAGTACTGAAAGGATTTTCTGTAAAGGGTAGTATGCCCGTGATTTGATAGCTTATATTTCCAAGAAGAATCGAATCTTTCGTCACAACAATATTTATTGTAAACATTGGTCCTTTTATGAAGTCAGTTATTCTAGCTTCACGATGTGGAAATTTCTCTTGAAAAACTTTCAATTCGTTTTCATTTTTAATGAGTATGGTTCCTTCGCCTGTATGTCCATGTGACCATTGAAGTATGAAAGGTTTATTTTCCCATTTCACATTTTTTATAATAGAAATAGAATGAGGGGGTAGAAGCGATGCAAGCTCATCGAGCCATGAAATCTGGCTTATTTTATTTTCGATTTTTTCTCCAAGCTCTGCACTGGGATTCAATAATATCCATTCTTTTTCTTTGCAGAATTTTTCTATATGAATTGTATTTTTGAAAACAATAATCTCTGCTTTTAATTTATTAATTATTTCTTCTACTTCAGGTAATATAAGGATTTCATAAGTATCTAGTATTTCATCTTTCTTAATTAAATAAATATTTTCTGTATATTTCTTCTTCATTTCTAAAGAATAAGGGCTTTCATTTGTAATAATGAAATAATCACCTATAGGCTCTTTTCCTAAAGCCCTTTCTATATCTCTGGCTATATATACTATACGACTTGCCATATAGATAGTGTAGTATATTATAGCTATATGTCTACTTTTTATGTTATAGCCACGCCAATAGGGAATCTTGAGGATATTACCTTAAGAGCTATTCGTATTCTAAAAGAGGTGGATATTGTACTATGCGAAGATACTCGAGTGACGAAAAGACTCTTCGAGCGCCATGGTATTTCTACACCTCTGCTAAGCTATCATGTGAAAAGTGGTGAAGCAAAAGTAAACCTTATTCTAGAGAAAATTTCCGAAAGTAAAAACATAGCCTTAGTCACAGATGCAGGAACCCCCGGGATTTCTGATCCCGGATCTCTACTTATATCGAAAATCAGAGAGACATATCCAGAACTTTCCATAATCTCTATTCCCGGCCCGTCTGCTTTGACAGGAGCTTTATCTATCTCCGGAGTACCTATTCATGAATTTATTTTTTTAGGTTTTATGCCACATAAAAAGGGTAGAGAGACTTTATTTAAAGAAATTGCTGAATCGAAAAGAACTTTTGTTTTTTATGAAAGTACACATAGGATTTTGAAGACTCTCGAATCGTTGAAGAATGTCAATAGGAAAGTGACTATAGTAAGGGAGCTTACGAAAATATATGAAGAAATACTTCAGGGTTCTGCAGATGAGATTTTGAAAATATTGACAGGTACTCCAGAGAAACAGAAAGGGGAATTTGTGGTTATTGTTTCGGAATAGGGATTGAAATAAAAAAAGCCGCCAAGTTGTAAGCTTGTGGCTGTGTTAGCTAAGATAATCTTCCCATGCTAATCTCTTATACTCCTTCATGGAGTCTTTCGAAAAGATTAAATCTTTTTCTAGTGTCGACAATTCTACTTTATCTGTTCCACTAGAGAATTCCATTATTTGGCCATTTCTGACCAATTGAGGATTAGGGAATTCTATCGTCCTATTTTTCACAAGGCTTTGTGCTATTGGAATGATGGAATTTTTATCCTCCCCTTTCCTCACACGAATCAGCCATGTATATTCGATGCTTATGGCTACCGCCTTCCCCCACTTGTACTTTGGAGTTAAGCTTTTTACTACCCCGATAAATTCGTCACCGATCCCATTCCTATACTTTATACAAGTTTCAGAAGAGGTAAACGGTGCGAAATCATTTTTTGTGATTCTTGTTATGATTTTCATACCGTTTGTACGATTTTCTAGCATAATGTTATCATTTAAGTGTATAATTACAACAATTAATTTAAATCATTAAAAAATATGTCAAAACGGCAATGGCTATGTGTACTTGGAGTCTGGGTGATGGTTTTCCTTTTCCTAGGTGTGCCTTCTTTTTGGCATAAGATTTTTGCTTTAATTTCTGGGATAATTATTATCTTTATTTCATACAACCTTCCTTCGGAAGAGAGATCAAATACTTCTTACAGTAGTTCTACATTTGTCGAAAATAATAAAATAGATACACCTAAATAGAAGAATGAAATATTACGCCATTGGTTTTACATTTGTTCTAAGTCTTGCTTTACTCTTTATAAGTGGTTTCTTTTATCCTTATAAAAAAGAAACATACTCAACAGACTTCAAAGTATTAGCTACAGTCATTGTACCTACTCCTTTTGTTGTTACTCATTTGAAAACTCCCGAACCATTGAAAGCAATATATATGTCTAGCTGGGTTGCGGGAAATCAAAAATTTCGAGATAGTCTTGTAAATATTATAGATAATACAGAATTAAATGCTGTTGTTATCGATATAAAGGATTATACTGGTCGTATCAGTTTCCTGACTGAAAATCCGAAATTAAAGAAGATTGGTTCTGCTGAAAATCGTATTCCTGATATTAAAGAATTTATAGGCAAACTTCATGAAAAAGGAATTTATGTTATCGGTAGAATTTCTGTTTTCCAAGATTCATATTTGGTAAATAGGCAACCAGAATATGCAGTAAAGACGAAATCGGGCGAAGTCTGGAAAGATTTCAAAAGTGTAAAGTGGCTTGATGCTGGTGCTATGCCTGTATGGGAATACATCGTTTCTATCGGTAGGGAAGCACATTCTCTCGGATTTGATGAATTAAATTTTGATTATATTCGTTTTCCTTCAGATGGTAATATGAATGATATTTCATATCCGTTCAGTGAAGGGAAAATAAAAGCGGATGTATTAAATGATTTCTTTGCATACATAGATATGTCTTTTCATAAAGATGATATTCCGATTTCTGCTGATTTATTTGGCATGACTACATCAAATAAAGATGATCTTGGTATTGGGCAAATCTTAGAAAATGCTTTATCGCATTTTGATTATGTTTCTCCTATGGTTTATCCATCTCATTATCCTCCAAATTTTAATGGCTGGGCAAATCCCGCTTCCAAACCATATGAAGTGGTAAGCTATGCTCTTTCAAAAGGAAAAGAAAAAGCGATTATGGCAAGCACCACTTCTTCGAAGATCCGTCCATGGTTACAAGATTTCAGTATAAATAGTACTCCATACAATGCTCAAATGGTTCGCGCTCAGATACAAGCGACTTATGATGTGGGTTTTACCAGCTGGATGCTATGGAGTGCCGCAAATACATATACCGTCTCTGCTCTAGAAACCACTAATCCACAGTGATTGACTAACCTCATATACATATCCACTTTTAAATTTTAATGCTAAAATATAGATTAAATATTCTCTATAATTTTTATGAATGAAGAAAGAATAACATATTTTGCTCAGACTGATTCTAGAAATAAAAAAGTAACATTTGGTATTAAAGCTAAAGATCGCACTAAACATGTGTATGTTATAGGAAAGACAGGTATGGGGAAATCGACCGTACTTGAAAATATGGCGGTGCAGGATATTAAAAATGGTGAAGGAATGGCCTTCATCGATCCGCACGGAAAGACAGCCGAACTTCTTTTAGAATATGTACCCGAACATAGAATAAAAGATATAGTATATATTGCTCCCTTTGATACTGAATATCCAATATCTTTCAATGTATTAGAAAGTGTAGATCCTGATAAGAAGCATCTTGTTGTATCTGGACTTATGAGTACATTCAAGAAGATTTGGCAAGACGCATGGTCAGCACGTATGGAATATATCCTTACAAATACCTTGCTTGCACTTCTAGAGTATCCAGATGCTACACTTCTTGGGGTAAATAGAATGCTTTCTGATAAGGAATTTAGAAAGCAGGTTGTCTCTCATGTCACAGATCCTTCAGTAAAAAGTTTTTGGACTCAAGAATTTGCAAGCTATACAGAAAGAATGGCTGCAGAAGCTGTGCCGGCAATTCAGAATAAAATAGGGCAATTTACTGCCAGTGCTCTTATAAGGAATATGATCGGTCAACCGAAATCATCTTTTAATATCAGAGAGATGATGGATCAGAGTAAAATTTTAATTATAAACCTTTCAAAGGGTCGCATAGGAGAATCAAATGCAAATCTTCTAGGAGGAATGCTTATCACGAAAATATACCTTGCAGCACTTTCGCGCGCTGATATTCCTGATCGAACTCTGAAAACATTACCAAATTTCTATCTTTATGTAGATGAATTCCAATCTTTTGCAAATGAAAGCTTCGCTGATATTCTATCAGAAGCTAGAAAATATAAATTAAATTTAACAATAGCCCATCAGTATATAGAACAGATGGAAGAGGAAGTAAGAGCCGCAGTCTTTGGTAACGTTGGTACTATGATAGTCTTTCGAGTCGGTGCATATGATGCTGAAGTGCTGGAAAAAGAATTTGCTCCACAATTCACCGCAGAAGATCTTGTAAATCTAGGTATGTATCAAATATATTTGAAATTGATGATAGATGAAGTAAGTTCACAGCCATTTTCAGCTGTGACAATACCTCCAATAGCGAAGCCAGAACATTCTAGTGTAGATAAAGTCATAGAAAGTTCTCGTGCACAGTTTGCATATAAACGTGAAGATATAGAGAAATCAATTGCTGATTGGCATATACCCATAAAGCCTCCACAAAAGCCAGTTCAGCATCAATCACAACAATCACAACCCTCACAGCATCAGCCATCTCAACAGCCCCATCCTCAATCCCCACCCCATCCAGAAATTCATTCACCAGTTGTTATACAGAAGCAACATTCAATAGAGATAAAACCAGAACATATAAAATCTCAAATTGCACAGATAAAGCCAGTACCACTTAGCGCACTTGCTCCTAAGGATAATCATAGGAATAATCAGAAAGAGCCAACCCCCCAAAGAGTGAATGAATTGAAAAATGCCCTTGCATCAGTTCTTAATTCTCATAAACGAGAATCTAAGCCACAATCAGAACAGAAAACAGAACAAAAAATAGAGAAAAAGTCAGAACCTAAGCCAGAAATAAAAGAAATACCAGAGGATGTACTTCGCGATGTACTTAAGGTAGAGTAATACCATGGAACAAATAAAACCAAAGAAAATCCTTATATTTTCTCTTGTTTATTATCCTCGTTTTATCGGCGGGGCGGAAGTTGCTATAAAAGAAATAACAGATAGAATTCCTAAAGAAGAAATAGAATTTGACATAATTGCCTTGAGGAAAAATTCTATATTTTTCATATTATGGAAATTCCTTTTTCCATTCTATGCTTTTATAAAAGCTCTATATTTACATAGAAAAAATAAATATGATGCAATATGGTCTATGATGGCAAGTTATGCAGGATTTGCTGGATTCTTATTTAAGAAAATTTATCCAGAGATTCCGTTTATTCTCTCTATTCAAGAAGGAGAAAATTTTAGGAAAAGAGAAGGAATGTTCAATTTTCTATTTAGAAAGATATTTTCAAATGCAGATCATATTCAAGTTATTTCAAAATTCCTTTCTGATTGGTCTTTATATATGGGGGCAAAATGTCCAATAACCATAGTACCAAACGGTGTTGACCTTGATTTATTTTCAAAAAGAGATTTGGAAAAAGAAAATAAATTAAAAGCTAATTTCAATAAAAAAGAAAATGATATTTTTCTCATCACCACATCGCGCCTTGTGGTGAAGAATGCAGTCGAGGACATCATAGACGCACTCTCATATCTTCCTGAAAATGTGAAATCTCTAATTCTAGGCCAAGGATATCAAGAGGAGGAATTGAAAGAAAAAGTAGAAAATTTGAAATTAAAAGATCGTGTCCATTTTCTTGGTTTCGTTCCTCATAAAGATATGCCACAATATTTACATATCTCTGATATTTTCATTCGTCCATCTCTTTCTGAAGGTTTCGGAAATTCATATATAGAAGCTATGGCAGCTGGAATTCCTGTCATAGCTACACCAGTCGGAGGTATTGTCGATTTCCTACGTGACGGTGAGACAGGGCTTTTCTGTGAAGTTCAAAATCCTAGAAGCATAGTTCAGAAAATTGAGAAACTTATAAAGGATAAAGAATCTAGAGATTATATTGTACAAAATGCTATAAAAATGGTTAAAGAAAAATATGATTGGAATATCATTGCTAATGATATGAAAAATAATGTATTCTTAAAGACAATATGAAAATCCTTATTTCCACAGGAATATATCCACCAGATATTGGAGGTTCAGCACAATATGCTAGAAACCTTTATGAAACATGGAAAAGACAAGGTCATGAGGTCAAGGTTGCCGCATATAGATGGGAAAGGGCATTTCCTCAATTTCTTAGACATTTTCTTTTCTTTTTGAAAATTATCAGAAAGGGTTGGAATGCAGATCTAATTCTTGTTCTCGATACCTGGAGTGCAGCAGTGCCCACGATGTTTGCTTGTTCTCTTTTAAGAAAGAAATATATTATCCGCACTGGAGGTGATTTCCTATGGGAAAGCTATGTAGAAAGGACTGGTGATTTAGTCCTTTTCAAAGACTTCTATAGTTCATGTTTAAATAAACTTTCAAGAAAGGAGAAGCTAGTATATAAGCTAGGTGGTGATTCTTTAAGAAAGGCTAGTCTAGTCATTTTCAGTACTGAATGGCAAAGGAGAATATTTGAGAAAGAATATAAATTAAATCCCAATAAAAGTAGAATTGTGGAGAATTTCTGTGGTCCAAGAAAGGCGCAAGAAGATCCTGATGAAAGGGTATTTATTGCCGGTACCCGTGAATTGAAATGGAAAAATATCGATGCATTGAAAAAAGCTTTTAAAATCGCTCAAGAGGAATTAAAAATAAAAGGTTTACCAGATATAGAATTCGACACATCAAAAGCCCTTTATGATAGTTTCCAAGAAAGAATTCATAGAGCTTATGCTGTTATCTTAGTTTCTCTTGGAGATATAAGTCCAAATTTAATCTTCGATGCTATACGTGCTGGTACGCCATTTATATTGACAAAGGAAAACGGTATAACAGAAAGGGTAAAAGAATGTGCTATATTTGTCGATCCAACTAGTGAAAAAGATATTATAGAAAAGATAATGTGGATATCTGATCCTAAGAACCGTTCTATACAAGCAGAAAAAATAAAGAGATTTAATTGGGTGCACACATGGGAGGATATTG
>JBBUAH010000007.1:0-15058 GCA_038058815.1 Patescibacteria group bacterium | reverse complement strand
ATGAACGAAATAAAAAATAAATATCAAACACAATATAAGGATTATTCGAAATATATTGCGATAATGATATCTACAGATCGTGGTATTTTTAATGAAAAAAGTATAGTCCGATCTAGGATGATACAGTATGCGAGACTTTATAAAGAATTGCATATTATCGTTTTTTCTAAAAATAAATTCGAACTGATAAATATTGCAGATAATAGTGTTATTTATTCGACGAATTCTTTTTTTAGATGGAATTATGTTTCTGATGCATGCAGAATCGGAAGAGGAATAATAAAAAATATAATAGCAGAAGATCCAATATTGATTACATGTCAAGATCCATTCGAAACAGGTCTTGTCGGAAAATGTCTAGCTGATATAAGAAAAAATATAGAATTACTTATACAGATTCACACCGATCTTTTCAGTCCATATTTTACAGATAAATGTATTGGTATAAAGAATGCTTGTTTGAATAAAATTCGTCTTTTTATTTCGAAACGTACATTATCTCAAGCAGATATAGTACGCGTTGTCTCAGAAAAGATTGCAGATTCACTTATCAAAAGAGGATTTAAAGAAAATGAAATAATAGTAAAGCCGATTGAAGTAAATACCGATGCTATTAAAAATGAAAAACCAAGCTTTAATCTGCATGAAAAATTTCCACAATATAAGAAAATAATACTCATGGTTTCGAGATTGGAATCGGAAAAGAACATAGATGGAGCTCTAAAAGCGTTTTCTATAGTGAATAAAGAAAACCCCGAATTGGGGCTTATTATAGTTGGTTCTGGTACTTTGGCTCCAAAACTCAAGAAAATTGCCTATAATCTCAATATAAGGCCTCAAATAGCCTTTCTAGGCTGGCAGACCGACCTCATTTCATATTATAAAGGATGTGATATATTCTTACTTACTTCTTGGTATGAAGGCTATGGAATGGTATTGAAGGAAGCTTGGGCCACGGGATGTAGAATAGTATCAACAGATGTAGGAATAGCCAGAGAAGTGGGAGCGAGGATAGTGGGGCATACACCAGAGGATATTGCTGAGGGGCTTAGGGAAAGTTTGAGATAAAATGAAACTTTTAATTATTACACAAAAAGTAGATGTGAATGACCCTATACTAGGTTTTTTTCATGGTTGGATAGAAGAACTTTCTAAACATTGCGAAAGTATAGTAGTAATTTGTCTATATGAAAGTAAGCATCATTTACCAAAAAATGTTCGTGTACTTTCTCTTGGAAAAGAAAAAGGAGAATCAAGGATGAAATATCTGTGGAATTTCTATGAATATATTTGGAAAGAACTGGAAAATTATGACAAAGTGTTTGTACATATGAATCAAGAATATATTTTACTAGGAGGAATTTTATGGAAATTATTTGAAAGAGACATTTTCATGTGGAGGAATCATCATGCCGGATCAATTCTTACAGATATTGCAGCAGCTTTTTGTAAAAAAGTTTTTTGTACTTCAAAGTATTCATATACAGCTAAATATAAAAATATAGAAATTATGCCAATCGGAATTGATATTGAAAAATTTAAACCATTAGAATCCGTACAGAGAACACCACAAAGTATTTTATTTCTTGGGCGTATTTCACCAGTTAAAAGACCAGATCTTTTTATTGATGCAATTATTAAATTGAATGAAAATAATTCACAAATTATAGCAAGTATATATGGAAATCCTTTGCCACAAGATAGGATATATTATGAAGGATTGAAGGTGAAAGCTCTAAACTATGTAGATTTTTATAAAGGAGTTTCGAATGATGAAACTATATCTATTTATTCTGCACATGGAATCTTTGTGAATCTTTCTTCAAGTGGTATGTATGATAAGACAATATTCGAAGCTATGGCATGTGGTTGCCTTATTCTTGCTTCAAATGAAAATCTTAGAGGAAAGATAAATGATGATTTTATTTTTAGACAAGGCGATAGGGAGGAACTTATACATAAACTCGAAAAATTATTAAGCTATTCTCTTGAAGATAAACAAAAGGCTGTGAAAGATTTGAGGAAATTTTCAGAAGAGCATAGTCTGAAGAAATTGGGAGATAAATTATTTGAAGAGATTAATTAATATGAAAAGACTAATAGTGATTCTTGATAAATATTTGGTTTTGAGATATGCAATTTCTGGTAGTCTATCATCGGCTGTAGATATTATACTTTTCTCATTTTTTATTAAAGTTTTTGGTTTTCATTATATGATTTCAGCAGCTATCTCTGTTTCTGTTTCTTTTGTTATAAGATTTTTTCTTCAGAAAGTATTTGCTTTTAGAGATAGAAATTTGAATATCCATAAACAAGTCTTAATGTATACCTTCTTTTATTTGCTTTGTTTGTCTTTAACTACTTTATTACTATATATATTTATTGGTATATTCCATATTTGGTATGTACTTGCGCAGATTATGACTATTGGTATAGTTGCATCTATCAGCTTTTTCATTTACAAATATATTATTTTTAAAAAAGTAGATTCTGATATAATACAAAAACTATGAGTGTAAAAGATTTTGAAAATAATAGATGGTCAAATGAAGATCAAAAATTGGAATTTAGACATAAAGTCGCTTTATCTATGATAGATTCTGGTACTGTCTTGGATTTAGGATCTGGTGATGGGTTCCTACTTTCTCTTTTGAAAGAAAAAGGAATTGAAGGAAGAGGATTGGATATATCTGAAGAAGGCATTTCAAAGGCGAAAGTAAAAGGACTCGATGTTTCTGTATTTGATTTTAATAATAAACTTCCTTTTTCAGACAATACTTTCGATACTGTAATAATGCTTGATTTACTCGAACATTTATATAATCCGGAATTTTTATTAAAAGAAGCATATCGTGTATCAAAAAAGAATATTATTATCGGTGTGCCCAACTTCAGTTCTTTTCCAGCAAGGATTCAAATGTTATTTGGCAAGATTCCAGAAAATAATCGTCCAAAGAAAGGCCATATTTTTTGGTTTAATTATGATATTCTTAAATCAATACTTAAAAAAGCTAAATTGAGAGTTGTTCAAATAAAATCCAATACTTTTTTTGAATCCATACCATTAATTTCAATAATTACAAAAATTTTAACAAAATTGATACCGAATATATTCAGTTTGTCTTTTGTTGTTTTGGCTGAGAAAAAAGAATTTATATGAAATTTATTTATTTAACCACAAAGAAATACCCCGGAAATACTGCAGATCATCATTATGTGCGTAATCTTGCCTATGCTTTTTCTGAAGAACTGAGAGAAGATTTTGCTTTTATTTCATGTAATACAGAAAAGGATGCTTTACTCGATATACCACTTGTAAATGTTTCTATTCCGACTTTTTTGAAAAAAACATTTGCCTTTTTCTTTTGGCTACCATGGTTTTATCTAAAAAGAGTTAAGCCTAATAGGCAATCAAATGAACAAATAATTTTTTTTAGTAATGATTTTAATCTTATTATAATTCTTATTTTTTGGAAATTTATTTTTTCTTTACCAATAAAGATTATAGCCGATTGGCATCACTTTACACATTCTTGGAAAGATCGTTTTGTGGCATCACATACTGATTGTTCTATTACCACATCGCATAAACTTGAAAATTTTATTCATAGAATAGCACATTTAGCCCGCGTACATACTGTATATGGAGGTGTCGATCTTACTTATTATAATAGGCAAGATAATATATCGACTTTGCGCAAAGAACTTGGACTCCCAGAAAAAGCTTTTTTTATTGGATATATTGGTTTATTCACTACTATGGGAATGGAAAAGGGAATTTCTGTGATGATAGAAGGTCTCGTTGATCTGGATTCTGATTTTATAATGGTCTTTGTTGGTGGTAAGTTAGATGAAATTGAAAAATATACAAATTATGCAAAATTGAAAGGTGTTTTAGAAAAATGTATTTTTTTATCTATCCAACCTTTTGAAAAAGTAGTTTTATATGAACAAGTGATGGATGTTTTAACTATCCCATATCCAGATAAACCACATTTTAGAGATAATGGATTTCCAATGAAAGTTTATGAATACATGGCAAGTAAAAGACCAATATTGTATTCAAAACTTGAATTTGTTGAAGAGGTAGTTTCTGATTGTGGATATGGCTTTATGGCAGATGATTCACATGATCTCGCACGTGCAATTATGTCTATAAGAAATAATCCTAACGATGCTAAAATCAAAGCAGAAAAAGCGTTTATAAAAGTCGCAGAATATACATGGATCAAAAAAGCAAAAAATATTATCAAATTTTCCTCTCAAACACCCCCTAGACTTATCATACCCGATGATTCTATAAAATATATTCTTTTTCAAAGAACCGCCTATATTATATATATAAATAATATCTGGATAAATAAAATAATTATACGTATTCCTTTTTTGACATATAATCGCATGTTTCTTCTTGAAGCTAGATTGTTTAAGAAACGTACGAAAAGACTTTTTTCAGAAGATATGATGAGGGAATATGAAATTATAAAAGAATTTCTACCATCTAAACCACAAAATATTCTTGATATAGGTTGTGGTGTGGCCGGTATAGATATTATGCTTCATAAGTATTATAAATCATCAAACCATTTTCCTGATTTTTATTTACTTGATAAAACCGAACTCAATAAAAATGTTTATTATGGTATTGAAAAAGTAGCTGCTCATTATAATTCTCTTAGTGTTGCAAGAAATCTCTTAGAGATAAATGGTGTAGAATCATCAAAAATTCATACTCAAGAAGTAACAGGTTCACCTATTTTCTCTGGAAGAAAATTCGATCTTATTATTTCACTCATATCGTGGGGCTTTCATTATCCTATAAGTACATATCTTGATGAAGTCTATAATGCACTTCTCATGGGTGGCATTTTAATCGTAGATGTACGAAAGAAAACAGATGGTGAATTGCTACTCGAAAAGAAATTTGGTCCTTTACAGATTATCTTTGAGGCGCAAAAATATAGACGTGTTCTCGTTATTAAAAAGTAAAATATGAAAAAGAAAATAATCTATTTGACCCATTGGCGTTTTCCTTCAGAAAAAACTATGACACCTCTTGTTATGAAAACATGTGAGAGTTTCATACAAGAAGGATTTTCTGTAGAACTTTGGATCCCCCAAAGGCCTTCTGGTTTTGATAATGTTGATCCATTTATTAAACATGGTATCTCTGAAAGATTTCCTATTCGTTTTTTACCAATATTCGGTTCAATAAATAAATTCGGAAGAATGGGATTTATTTTAATGGTTCTTACTTTTAATATTTCGGCATTTATATGTCTCTTAAAAGAACGAAAATATAATTCTCCTATAATAATTTATGGGCATGATATCCGTGATTTTATTTTTCCTTCATTCCTAAAATTATCACTTTTTGTTGAAATTCATGATTTTTATGAAAGTGGTTTTCATTTTATAAATAAATTAGTTCTAAAAAAAACTTCAGGTCTTATTGTCACTAATAGATTTAAACAAAAAGCTATTGAAGCACGCTATGGGTTTCCGATGAATAGAATGATTTTTCAACCTAATGCTGTTTCTTTTGAAATGTTTGATATTCCTATTTCAAAAAATGAGGCTCGTAAGAAACTAGGACTACCACTTAATATCAAGATTATACTTTATACTGGTCATCTTTTTTCATGGAAGGGAGTAGATACGCTTGCGAAAGCATCTTCTTATTTACCAAATGATACATATATATATTTCGTTGGTGGAACAGAAGAGGATAGAGAAACACTCAAATTATTTGTTGAAGACAATAAATTACTTCGCATTGTATTTATTAAACATCAAGAACATGTAGATATTCCATTTTTTCTAAAATCAGCCGATATTCTTGTTCTTCCTAATACGGCAAAAGAAAATGCGTCAAAATATGAAACTTCCCCAGTAAAACTTTTTGAATATATGGCAAGTGGTGTTCCTATAGTTGCTTCTTCTATTCCATCAATACATGAAATTGTTTCTTCAAATGAAGTATTTTTTTTCACTCCGGATGATCCAAAAAATTTATCTGAAATAATCATGGAAGCGATAAATAATGAAAATAAAACGAAAAAGTGTATAGAAGCTTCTAAAGTTTTAGCTAGGAGATTTAGTTGGTCTTCTCGTGCAAAATCGATAACAGCACTTATTAATAAATATACATAAAAATAATATGGATTTTATTAAAAAATACAAAATTGAATTTATTATATTTGGAATAGCACTTATTGTACGAATTATTTTATTCAGTATAAACTTTAATTTTCAAGATGGAAATCTTATAAACACAATACATGGTGATGATGGGTATTATGAGATTAGCCAAGGACTTGTAAATGGCCACGGCTTTACAGGTGCGACAAAAGAGCCTTTTAATCCGAATCCTTTAAGACCTCCTGTATGGCCTTTCATTATAGCTTTTTTAGTTTGGACATTTGGGACATACTGGGCGGTGTTTGTGTTTGAAATACTCATAGCAAGTCTTATTCCCGTTTTCGGTATGTATGTATCTCGATATATTATTCCTGAACGCTATATCATATGGACAGGACTTCTTTTAGTATTTACACCATATTCTATACTCTCTTCCTTTTTACTTTATAGTGAAACCTGTTTTACTTTTTTGTTTTTAATATTTTTAATATTTCTTTTTCGATACATAAAAGAACAGACTGCTAGAAATGCTATCTGGTCTGGAGTTTTTCTAGGTCTTGCTACACTTGTAAAACCAACAGTGCAATATTTTCCAATTATTATTCCCTTAATAATAATTTATATTTTAAGAAAACAGCTGACAACACGCCTTCTAAAGCATCTTATATTTTTCTTAATTGTTTTTTCTCTCCTTATTACTCCATGGATATATAGAAATTATAAAGAATTTGGAGTATATGGTATGAGTGCCCAACCTGCTTTTAATCTTTATGTCTATCTAGTACCAACTGTCCTTTCTATTGATAATCATACAAAATTTAGTACTGAAGTTAGTAATTTTGTGACTAAAGATGGATTTGATGTAAATGATATAAATCTCTCAAATTCAAAATTTTATACAGATGAGGCTGTGAAAGTTTTAAAAGATCATAAAGTAGCGATTGTAAAATCATTAGGAATTACATTACTTACTTTTTTTACTCATGATGGTATGCTTACTGTACTTCAATATTCCGGAATTACTTTTGAGAATATTATCTCGAAACCATCATTCTCACTTCTTGCACATCCAATCGAATTAATTACAACTATTTCGTATTATATTTCAAGCCCCGCAATCATTATTATTTTCATGCGTCTGATTTGGATTATTATAACCTTCCTTTTTATATTTGGTTTATTTTCACAAATCAAAAGAGAAGGTTTGAGTGGTCAAACACTCATTGCTACTATTATTGTTTTATATTTTTCCTTAACTACAGCAATCAATGGTTTTGGTGTAAATGCTCGTTTTAGAGTACCTATTGAAGTATTTATTTTCTGCTTTGCAGTTTATGGTTTTTTTGTTATAAAGGAGTATATTCAAAGAAGAAAAATAATATGAAATTATCCATAATAATACCTTGTTATAATGAAAAGGAAACAATACAAGAAATACTTTCTCGTGTATTTTCTATTAATATTTCTCCATGGGAAAAAGAAATTATCATCGTTGATGATGCTTCAACCGATGGTACACAAAATATCTTAAAAGGATTTGAATCAAAAGTAAAAATAATATATCAAAATATAAATGGTGGAAAGGGAACAGCTATAAAACGAGGTTTAGAAGAAACTTCTGGAGACTATATTCTTATTCAAGATGCTGATTTAGAATATAATCCACAAGATATCTTAATTTTATTAAATGCTATTGATAATCAAAAAAATAATGTGGTTTATGGATCACGCAATCTTCATCATATAAATCGAAGAGGTTTCTATTTACAACGTCTTGGTGTATGGTTTATAACAAAACTTATAAACAATCTTTACTCAAAAAAATTAACTGATGTTTGGACATGTTATAAAATGTTTCCTCAATCAGCTAAAGAGCATTTTGTTTCTGGTGGTTTCGAAGCAGAACTTCTTTTCACTACAGCTTTAGCACGGCAAGGTTATAGTTTTATAGAAGTACCGATTACACATACTCCTAGAGATGCTAAACATGGAAAAAAAATACGTTATAGAGATGGATTTAAAGCGATACAACTTATTTTGGCTGATAAGTTGATAAATCTGAAAAAACCAAAGACTCATATTATTAAAGATTATACACATCTTATTTGTTGTCCTTTTTGTAAGGGTAATTTTTCATTAAAAAATAACAATTATTTTTGTTCTAAACATGGTTCATTTTTAATTGATAAATCAAATAGACCTATTCTCATTGAACAAGAGTTATATAAAAAAAATGTTACCTTACATGAATCTGGAATAAATTGGTTGAAATCGTTTTTAAAGCAATTTCCCAAAATCTATTATTCTATTTGGCATATATTTTGTCCAGTGATGATGCTTGTCAATGGTCCACGTATGATTTTGAAATATGTAAAAAGGGGAAGTGCTATTATCGATATTGGATCTGGTCCAGAACGTCTTGGTAAGGAATTTATAAATGTGGATGTCTTTCCATTTCCTGAAGTAGATATAGTTTCTGATGCTACAAAATTACCTTTTAAAGATAATTCTATCGATGCTGCTGTTTCAGAATCTCTTCTAGAACATGTTCCAGATGCTTCTCTTGTAGCAAAAGAAATGGTACGAGTAATAAAATCGGGTGGATATATATATGTGAGTGCACCCTTTATACATCCATACCACGCTTCTCCAGATGATTTCAATAGATGGACTATAAGTGGTTTGAAACATATGTTTTCAGATTTAGAGATTATAAAATCTGGAGTTCGTTCTGGTCCATGGTCTGCATTACTTATGTTTATGGCGTATTGGCTTGGAGTAATTTTTTCCTTTGGATCTAAGAGAATTGCACCATTTCTAGCTCATATTTTTATGCTTATTCTAGGCCCATTTAAATATTTCGACTATTTCTTTATGAAAATACCAGGATCAGAAGCCGTGGCTACACATCTGTATATTCTTGGAAGGAAGAAGTAAATATGTGATAATGGATAAATCTATATTTATGAAATACACTCTTACACCTGAAGGAAGGGAATACTCATCTACATTCAAGAAAAATATACGCAGATTTATTAAATTATATAATTTTTTAATAAAAACGTTCTTCTTTTGGAGATTTACAAAAAAGATCTCATTTCAAAAATCTTCACTAAAAGAATTAGATGAAATCAGAGAACATGCTTTGGTGGATACTGATATTAGTGATCACCTAGAAACTCTTTTTATAGAATCACTCGTAGTAAAGCCGAAACTTATTGTGGAGCTTGGTGTGAGAACTGGACAGAGTACATTTGTTTTTGAGCGTGTAGCAAAACTCAATGACGCATATTTAATAAGCGTGGATATTGCTCCACAACAAAATAAAACATCATGGCATCGATCAAATTTTATACAGAAAGATGATATTCTCGTTGCAGATGAATTCCGAGACTTATGTAAAAGGAATAATCTAATACCCCAAATAGATGTTTTATTCATAGATACAAGCCATGAATATAATCATACAAAAAGAGAAATCGCTAAATGGTTTCCATTTTTATCAAAAAGATCCATTATATTTTTCCATGATGCAAATGTAAAACTTCTTTATAAGCGTCGTAATGGTACCATAGGGAAAGCATATAATGATGATAGAGATGTTATGAGGGCTATAGAGGAATATATAGGAACTCCACTAAATGAAAAGAAAGATTTTGTAAAACTTCATGGATCTTGGTTGATTGAACATAAGGCAATATGTAATGGTATGACAATTCTTAAACCTATATAATATTGATTATTATTATCTAATATTTCACCATTTTCGAATATTTATTTTCAAAATATTCTCTTTTATCTTTATAATATTTCCAATCTATAGGATCTTTCGTTATTATAATGTGGGGGATATTGCCATACCATGATGCGAATGCTCCAAAACTGGAATCAGATCCTATTATACATTTTGTTCTTGAAAGAAGAAAAAGATCAGTAATAGCATTTTCTTTTGAAATATAAATGTTTAGATTATTGAAAATATTCTCATCTATCTTATCATCTGACATTATTAAAAATACCACTTCGTCTATATTTATAGTGTTTTCTTTTATATATTCATCAATAATTTCTCTAATCCTATTTTGATCAATATAATAGATTCCACCTTTGAATATTTTATAATCTGTTTGGCGAATATGTATACCGACAATTTCTTTATATTTTTGATGCAAGGATAAGATAATATCATTCACTTTTCTCTTTATAATCTCATCTGGTTCAAAATCTTTAATAATTATCTCTTTAAACTTATTGATACCTATAGGATTTCGGAAAAGCCAACCAATAAAATAAATGATTCTATTTGTATTAGAAAGCCTGAGATTAGATGTAGGGGGAAGATATATTACTGTATTATTTTGATTTTCAGATGATATAACATTTTTTCTATTTAAAAATTGTAATATATGAGCATATACAGAATAAACATATCTCCAAAAGCGAGTGCGTAGACTCGATCTTCTACCTGAAAAATTTTTGAACCAAAATGAGAAAAGCTTTGTGATTAAACTTTCATTTTTTATGAATTTAAAATATGAATGATATTCAAAAAAAGATGGATTCCTTACTTTTTTACCAGATTCAAGACCATAGGCGTATATGCTTATATAATTCCAAAGTTGATTTGCCAGCTCTCCACCACCATGGCGTAGTATAATTATTTCAGAAGTCTTTTTTTTGTACATGTAATTCTTTTAAAGGAATGATCGATCTCTTTATAGCAAGATAATTAGTTAGTGTAAATCTTTCTTTTGCCGGACTATATATTACTTTCTCTATTGTTAATGGTTTTATACGATACAAATCATATTTATAGTTATCAAAAAAGTCAATAAAATCCTTTAGAAAAGTACGAGCTTGGCGTGAAGCACCAGAAAATTCAAATTGAATATAATTAATGGATCCTTTTTCAAATAAGTTTTTTCCTCCCTGAAGAACGAAATATTCCCACCCCTCAACATCTATTTTCATAAAATCTATATGCGTTATAGAATTTTTCTGACAATATTCATCAATAGTAGAAACTATAACATTCTGAGATTCTACAATGTTTTCTTCCATATCAAGGAATGAATTGTGTGTTGATTTGTTTGAAAGATGAAATGTTTGTATACCAGACTTATCTCCAAGAGCAATATTATTTACAATTAACCCCCTTTTTTCTTTCAAAATTGAAAAAGCCCTAGAATCTGGTTCGAAACAATGAATATTTGCTTCTGGATTTTGTCTCTGTATTTCGAGTGAATAATCTCCAGTATTTGCTCCTATATCAAATATGGTTTGCATATTAGGAATTAATACTTTTAGAATTCTATATTCACCATTTGTATTCCTATCAAAATTATTATCTCCATAACAGAAATCTATATATAAACTAGAAAAATAGAAAAGACTTTTAGAATACCAAGGATTTTCCCAATTTAAAAATATCTTTTTTATTATAAAATTAATTATTTTTTTCATTTTTTAAAATGATACATTCCAGTTCCAAAGCCTCTTTCTTTATTATAATTTGAAAATATTTCATTTCCATATATATATTTTTCTTCTATGAGATTGAGATTCTCAAAAATTTTTATTATATAATCTCGTGTGAATGCACGATGCGCGTTGAAATATATTTTATTTTCATTATCAACAGGTACTGAGATATAAAGTGAACCTCCTTTTGCAAGTACTCGTATTAGTTCTTTCACTGCTTTTTCTGTCCCGAATTGATCTAGAGGATCTCCATAACGACCCAGACCTATATGTTCTATAACACATATTGAGGATAATGACGATATTTCACTATCTTTAAACGGAAGGTGAATAATATTGCCCTTTATAAACGAAAGCCCAGATAATGAAATAGAAAGTGGACGAATATCTATCATTGTTGTAGGGACAAATTGAGAAATAATTCCCACCATAAAAGCTTGAGAACCAATATCATAATGTTGATCTGGTTTCTCTTCAAAGATCTTTCTAGCACACCATGTACCTTGTAGAAAATATACAGGATCTATTTTATGACCTTCTATCTTATCATATATTCTTGGATATATATCTTTGGTTTCAAGTCTGTAGTTGTCGTTTGGGGGAAGTTTTTTGAATATTTTATAATCTTTAAAAAAAGATAAAAGATAAGAGAGACGTTTTTTAAAACCATATGATGAGAAAAAAGTCCGCCATATAATAATGAGATATTTAAATAAAATATTCTTTTTTAATTGTTCGTGCATTTTTTTATAATATCTAATTAACGTCTAAATTTTCTATATTTTTCATCTTTAGGAGTATTCCATTCTCCTGATTCAGCAACAAACTGAATCTTTATGACTCTACAGATAAAAATAGAATTAAATGTAGAAATATATCGTTCCTTTACTTCAAATCCAGCACATTGAAGCATTGATTCAATACAACTCGGACTCATTCCCCAAAACCAATTTCCATAGCCTTCTTGTGGCTCATAAGGGCCTGTAATGCCTTTCTGACTACCTATACCCCTATCCCAGATTTTTCTTTGTCTCTTGTTTAAAAAAGGGTAGAATACAGCAGTATTTTTTATACCTGGCATATCAGGGATTGATGCAGTATTTAGTATTAATGTTTCATTACAGATAGATCTCAAACGTGTGAGAAGATGTATAGGATCTGGTGTATGATAGAGAACTCCTGAGCAAAGTACAATATCGCAATTTCCTATTTCATCAGTTGTTTCTAAAAGATTAATATCACCTTGTATAAATTTTATTGCAGAGTTTCTTCTTTTATATTCATCAAGAAATTCTTTATTTGCTGGATATACATCAACTGCTATGACTTTATTAGCTCCACTTTCTTCAGCAATAAAAGAATTAAAACCATTTATACCCCATAGACAACCAATATCAGCAAATGATTTTCCTGATGCATATTTTCTAACCAATTTTATATTATCAACCAAATCTTCTTTCCCAAGTAATTTTCTTGTTTTACGAATTATTCTTTTAACAAGAATGCTATTTCGAATAAGTATTTTAAATTTATAAAGCATTTTATTTCTTTAATTTTTATCCTTTTTCCAAATAAATTCTGATTTTTTCTGATTATTTTTTATTTCTATCCATTTTTCTGAAATTTCAGCAAGTATAGACCACTGAATATCAAATTCTGTATGCGATTTTCTTTTTCCTAATTTGAAATTACTTATAATCTTATTTTTTAATATTCTAAGTTTATTAATTATAAATAATTCTGGATTCTTGTCAAAATAAAATTTATTCAATTTATCGGTTAATTTTTTTGTTTTTTTCATAAATACCATACTTACACTCTGAGGATTACTGATGTTTACATATGAATAGCCTGTAAACCATGCAATATTTACCTTTCCAGCACTTACACGTAAAGAAAATTCTATATCTGGTCCAGGAAATGAAGGGTTCCAACCGCCAACCACTGGAATAGAGGAACGTCTGAAAAGTACTCCTAAGTCACAAAAATAGAAAGGTATATGATCATTTTGCCATTTTTTATATTTCTCTGAATAATCAAGCGTTCGAACTATCTGAAGGGGATCATGTTCTCTTTGTGTTCGAGAAGGATCATTAAGAGAACCACCCTCAGTATTTATAAGATCAATTTCTGGATGCTCTAACATAAATCTCTTACACTCATTAATTATAGAAAAGTCAAATACGTCATCATCACTTAAATATTTAAGTAAAGTTCCATTAGCTATAATAATTAATTTATTTAAAGCATGAGCAAGACCAAAATCGGGCTCAGAGATAAAGTAATCAATTTTTCCTTGAGCTTTAAGACTTTCTAAATATTCTCTTGTGCCATCTGTACTACCCCCGTCAGCAATAAGGATTTCCTCATCTTGTTTCTTTTGAATAATAACCTTCTCCAAACCTCTTTTTAAATATGGGAGTTTATTCTTTGTGGCTATAAGATATGAAAGTGTAATTGAAGACATAAAATTATTTACTGAAAAGAAATTCTGGTTTTTCTATCTCACTTCTTTGAAGAAGCCAATCATCTGACATAGAGGCGAGTTCTGACCATTTACCAAGAGAATCATAATCCGTATCTTTTTTTCCTGAACTCGATATATTTAAAATTTTTCTTTTAAGTGCTTTCAATTTTTTTATTATGAATGATTCTGGGTCTTCATTTAAATAGAATTTTCTCAAGCGTGCTATTTCATTTTCAACTCTATTCTTACGTACCCATGTGACACCATCTTGATTTTTAATGTAAACATAAGATGAACCGGTATACCATCCAACATTAGCTTTGCCAGCAGTAACACGAAAGGTATATTCAGTGTCAGCCATTGTAAAAGTGAGATTCCAAAATCCTAAAAGAGGAAGAGAAGATCGGCGAAGCATAATACCTAGAACTGGATATTGAAAAGGCGTATGATCCTTTTTCCATTTCAAATAATCTTTTGTGCAGTCTGTAAGTGGACAGATATAGAGTTCTGAAGGACTTTTGTGTTTTATTGAGCCTCCTTCCATACCGAGAATATCTATTTGGGAGTGTTCAAGCATAAATTTTTTGCAAGCTTCTATTGTAGGAAAATAATATGCATCATCATCATTTATTATTTTTATAAGTATTCCTTTTGCTATAAGGAAAAGTTTATTAAGAGCATGTGATTCTCCAAAATCTGGTTCAGATATGAAATAATCAATTTTTCCTTGAGCCTTAAGACTTTCTAAATATTCTTTTGTTCCATCTGTACTACCACCATCAGCAATAAGTATTTCCTCATCTGATTTCTTCTCGGCAATAACTTTTTCCAAACCTCTTTTCAAATATGAGAGTTTGTTCTTTGTAGCTGTAAGATAAGAAAGGTTAACTTGCATATTTTTTGCATTAATTATCCTTCTATACTATACTAGAAAAATAATTAATTCAACAAAAAAACGATGAAAAATAA
>JBBUAH010000006.1:0-19301 GCA_038058815.1 Patescibacteria group bacterium | reverse complement strand
GTTAAATTTTCGACTCAAGTAGCAAACTTGGGAGGACATTTAATAAACAACTTTGCAAATCTGTATACGGTACGAAAGATTCTTGAAATTCTAAATTTAAAGAGCGCATCAACTATAGAGAAGTATATAAAATATCTGGAAGAAGCATATCTCATATTTTCCCTGCTCCGGTATTCGCCAAAATCTATACAACGGATAAAATCCCCCCGAAAAGTGTATGCAGTCGATAATGGTTTTGTAACCGCAAAAGCAATTCAGCATTCGCCGGATAAAGGCAAATTGATGGAGAATCTTGTTTTTACCGAATTAGTGAAGCGTGGCATGAAGCCAAACCGGGAACTGTTTTATTACAAAACCCGCAATGACCGGGAGGTTGATTTTGTTTTGAAAAAAGGAATAGAAGTTACAGAACTCGTGCAAGTTTGTTACGAAGCAATAAACTCAGATGTCGAACAGAGAGAAACAAAAGCATTGCTTGAAGCAAGTGGCGAATTAAAAGTAGAAAAACTCACCATACTTACCTGGGATGAAAAGCGAGAGATAAAAAAGGACGACAAAGTGATACAGCTTATACCGCTTTGGGAATGGTTGCTTGAGGAAACTCACAAATAATTTTATACCAAAATCATTACTGTTGATAACTTCCCTTTTAAATAATGGTATTATTAATATATGAAAAAAGAAAAAAATATAACAATATTACTTCGTTTAGTAATGGGTTTTATCTTTATTTGGGCGTTTTTTGATAAAGTCTTTGGTTTAGGTTTTGATACGACGGCAGAAAAGGCATGGATATATGGAGGATCGCCTACTTATGGCTTTCTAAAATTCGCTGTGAAAGGTCCTTGGTCTGATATTTTCCATAGTTTAGCTGGTATAGCTGTGGTAGATTGGCTATTTATGCTTGGATTGTTCTTCGTTGGCGTCACTCTTATTTTTAATAAATATGTAAAATGGGGATGTCTCGCAGGTAGTATAATGCTTTTATTTATGTATCTAGCCTTGCTTCTTCCAGAACATAATCCGATTATCGATGAGCATATAGTATATATTTTGGTACTAGCACTTATTGCAGTTAAACAAAATGGGCGGACATGAAATCATACGCATCACGTACACATAAAGAAATGAAGGATGTTCTTATGAGTCCAGATTCTCCTGGACCAGAATTGCATTACTATATGATCCGTGGTGGCACTCATAAGACAAATATCACAGTCTGGGAAAGTGGCACTATAGGAAATGAATACATAAAGACATATGGACATTATCATGTAGGAGATCTAGAAGAGACTTATACCGTCCTTCAGGGAGAAGGTATTATTATTCTTCAAGGAAAAATAGTCGATGATAGTGTAAAGACTTTCAAGGCAATAAAAGTAAAAGCTGGTGATAAAGTCCATATTCCGAAAAACACTGGGCACTTAGCAATAAATATTGGGAAAACATGGTTTGTAACTTCAGATGATAGTCCTGTAAATTTCGAAGAAAAAGATCCTATTTCCCTTCCCGGACACGCTGATTATGAACCATTCAAGAGAATGCACGGTGTAGCGTATTATGTCATAGAGAAAGATGGTAAGCCAGAATTAGTAAGAAATCCTAATTATAAGAATGTGCCGGAGGTGGAGATAGAATAAGGAGAAAAATAAAATCTAAAACATTAAGTCAGTTCCATGCTTTCGATTTGTATTATCTATTGAACCATTCTTTATCATTTCTTCATCCAATTCTCTTATACGATCTTTCAACATTGAAGCTCTATGGTATTCTTCAGAACTGGCAGCAGATTTCATTTGCTCTCTAAGAACCTTGATCATATCTTCATATTCTTCTTTTGTAACAAACATTTTCTCTTTTTCTTCAAGACGCTCTCTCACCTCTTCGTTTTCGGAACGAGATAATTCATCTACTATTCCCGTTCTCTGCCATTCAAAACCAGTAAAAAGTATAAGTCGATATAGCTCAGCTCCTTTTGCCTTATCTTCCTTGGTTGCAAGAGTCGATTCTTGAATGACTCTATTGAGGTCGAAGGCTCCCCTTTCGATCATTTCCAGACTCCACCATGGACGTGCCGATGCCCACCAATATTGATCAGAATGTAATGAATGATCTAGAATTTCTCTGGATTTCTGTTTTTGATCTTTATGGACAATGTCTATAGCTAGATTTGTAAGTTGCCATTGAAATTTCTGTATCTGATTTTCTGGATTATTCCATCGCCGAAAGGGTTCATTTATTTCAAAATCTCTTGGAACTGAAGCCCATGTAGATGGTCTTGGTTCGATTTTTTCTTTTTTAAATCCAAGGTCAAGAATATCAATAAGAGAGATGGGATCAATTTTCGGATAATTTAATAGATCAAATAATAATTTCTCCAAACCCGGACGATGATGTCCGAAGGTTTCACCATCCATACCAGTAATCGTATATTCATTTTTATCAAATCTTGATTCTAGAAATCTTAAGATTCCGGGCAGAGTAGAAATCTGTGAAGCAGAAAGTATTTTAAAAGAAAAATTGCGCTCTCTGAAAAATATATAAAATTCTTTTAAACCTTCTATTTCATATATAGTGTCACGAGCAGGGTGTTTACCATCAGGAAAAGATAATTCATCTACAATAATATATTTATATCCCATTTTTTGGGCAATTGTAGCAATCTTCTTAGAATATGCCATTTCGGGAGAGAAAAAACCTCCCTTTTTCCAATTAGAGCCGAAATATTTATTTAAACCTTCTTCATTGAGTCTTATTTGACGTTCTATTTCACTCTCTGGAAGAAGAGGTAGGAATGCATGATATTTAGCACTACCTGTAAGCTCGATATTACCACTATCAACAAGTTCCTTAATATCTTCTAATACATCTGTAGCATTATTTTGTTCAAGCAATTCACATAAAACACTGTTTATATTGAGTGTGATCTTAGCTCTTGGAATATTTTTGAGCCCTGTAAAGATCTTTCTGTATGATTCATCGGCAATTCTGCGAACCCACATTGGTTTCTGGGTTGGAGGCTGATAAATATGTAGAAAATTTGCCCATTTCATAGATTATTTATCATAATTAAATCCTATCATGAATTCCTATTGCCTGATTAAAAAGATTTTCATACTTCTTTGCAGAATTAATCCATGAAAAATCCTTAGACATTACTCTCTCTTGTAATAATCTCCATTTTGATCTATCTCTGAAGTTTTCGAAAGCACGAATAAGGGCAATCATAAGTGATGATGAATCAAATTTTTCAAAAACGAAACCAGTGCCAGTGCTTTTATCTGGATTATAATCTTCTACACTATCCGCGAGACCTCCCGTTTTTCGAACTATAGGAATAGTGCCCATTCTCATTGCTTCCATTTGAATAAGGCCACATGGTTCAAATCTAGAAGGTACTATAGTCACATCAGAACCAGCAAAAACAATATGAGGTAGAATAGAATCAAACTTCAAATGTGTAGCAACCTTATCTGGAAATCTTGTTTCAAGATCATGGAAAAATTCCATAATATCTGATTCACCTTCTCCCACTACGACCATTTGCAATGGTAACTCTTCTAGAAGAGTATGCATGATTGGAAAAAGTAAATCCAAGCCTTTTTGTTTTGAAAGACGTCCAATATAGGACAATACAAAAGCATCTTTTTTAATAGGTAAACCAAACCTTTCTTGTAAAATCTTTTTATTCTCCTCTCTTTTGTCAAGACTTGAAATGCTATATTTTTTCGTAAGGTAAAGATCAGTCTCTGGATTCCAAATATTATAGTCAATACCATTCAATATTCCAGAAACTACAGCTTTTCTTTCGCGCAAAAGTTCATCTAGGAGTTCACCGTAATCTTTAGTCATAATTTCTCTAGCGTAATTTGGTGATACAGTATTTATTACATCAGCATACATAATACCTCTACGCATCCAATTTATCTTCGACAGTCTCTGATTGAAAAAACCAGGAATCGGTGAATGTCCATCATCATAATCCATTTCAGAAATAAAACGATGATCATACATTGCTTGATAAAAGAGATTATGGATACTGAAGACTGTAGCTATTTTCGATAAAATAGGATCATTTGCATATTCAGTCTTTAAATAATTAGAAATAATACCTGTCTGCCAATCACAAGAAACGATAATATCCGGAATCCAAGACTTTGACTCCCTTATAAACTCAAGAGCTCCACGACATAGAAGTGCCCAGCGTATAGTATCATCAGCATAACCATAAACATTCGCTCTTTGTTCATAATATTCCTGATTTTCAAGAAAATAAGTAGTGACAACTGTTTCAGAATTTGGAGATGGGTCACAACGTTTAATATTACACACTAAATGTGCTGGACCTTCAACATTTCCTGTAGGAACCTGCAATTCCTTATATTCCACTTGTAGATTATGCAATTTCTCATCTATAGAAAGATACCGAGGCATAAGTACACGTGCATCATGACCGAGTTCGGCTAAAGCCTTAGGAAGAGAATACATAACAGACCCCAAACCTCCCACTTTAGCAAAAGGGGCTGCTTCAGTAGCAATAAAGAGAACCTTAAGAGACCTCTTTTTTTTAAAAATTCCCATGTGGTAATTCTAGCAGATTATTATAGAATGTCCAAATCAAATTAAGTACAATTTCTTCAAATAATCATCAATCATGCGACTAGTAGTATAGTTCTCTTCTATCATTTTCATCGTCGATTTCATATATTTAATCCATTTTAATGGCAAATCCCCATCATTTCTTTCGTAAAAAAGCCATGGAATATCATTTTCAAGACAATTATACATATTAGAAACAGGATTTTCTTCAGAAATAATCCAGCCTCTTCCATTCCAATTCACTTCATCTACCCAACCATCAGAAATGCTACATTGCAATACGCCATTCAAACCTGCCTTTATTCCACTTGTACCACAACCCTCCTTTCCTCTTTCAGGAGTATTAAGCCATACATCAGCACCTTTAATTAATAGATTAGCAATTTCTATAGAATAATCTGGAATGTAAACAATTTTACATTTGAAAGGTGAAGTCTTAGTCCAAGAAATAATTTTTCCCAATGTATCCTGACCCAATTTATCCAAAGGATGTGCTTTACCAGAAATTACAAATTGTATCGGTGTTTTATTATTTGAAACAATTTTCTCAAGCCTATCAAGATCAGAAAAAAGGAGTAATGGTCTTTTATAAGCAACGAAACGTCTAGCCCATACTACAGTACAGACATTAGGATCCATATTTTCTCCTGTTTTTTCTTTTATAAAAGAAATAAGATTTGATCTTAAGGTATTTTTAATATTCCAAATATCTTTATCTTGCATTTCATCTTCAGGATTTTCCCATTCTTCCGCTTGCCATCTTTTCCTATACACGCCATTTGTAATTGGAAAAAGAGTGCTATCTGGATGTATTTTCTTTTCAAAGACTGTGTGTATGGTACTTACACCATTTTTCCTAATAGAAGCATTCATAAGGAATTTCGTAGTAGAGAATATATCAATATCCCTTTCATACAAACCCATTTCAAATATTTTATTTGAATCAATCTTCGAAATCTCGCAATATGGCTTTACATATTTATTAAAATCTTCTTTGGGTATAAGGATTCCAGCATCAGAAAGAATAGTATGTTTCGTAGCTACTATCCTATCCTTTTGATCATTTCTTTCGGCAATTATTGCTAAAGCAGTGAAAGCGGTATGTCCTTCATTCAAATGATATATGATTGGATTTTCATTCAATATTTTCAATAGACGCACACTACCAATCCCAAGTATCATTTGTTGTTTCAAACGAATATAAAAATGAGAATCATAAAGACGAGTCGAAATAGATCTATTTTCTTCTGAATTTTCTGGTAGATTTGTATCAAAAAGCATTAGACGAACACTTTCTCTAAATATCTTCTGCCAGATTTTCACTTTTATAATTTCATTTGAAATAGGAATATCGATTGTCATCATATTGCCTTTATCATCAGTTATTAAAGAAAAATGATCAGAAATATCGCCAGATACACTACTACCATAATGAAGACCGAAGGCAATGATGGGTACATTCTGATCTGCTGCTTCTAGAAGATAGTCCCCAGCCAGAATACCGAGCCCTCCAGCATATGTATGTGAATCATTGTCCATGGCATATTCCATACAGAAAAAAGCTATTAGATCAGTAGATTTTCCACTTTTTTTTTCGAGATCTTCTACCATTTTTTTAATTATTTCTTCTGTTTCCTTTGGAGATTTTATTTGAATACATTTTACCCCGGATTTGCGTACTGGAGCGTCATTACCTTCTTTAAAAAGAGAGTCACCAATAAAGATTACTTCATTGGGTTTTAAATTTTTTAATTTTAATATTTCAATAATTCCAAATGATTTATCTATACCTTTCTTAGTGATATCGATAGAAGATCTACCACCTATAGATACTTTAAAGTCAGGAAGTAATTTCTGAAGTTCTAAAACAATTTTCTTACGCTTATGATGATCAGGATCATAAATTTTTTTTACTTCTGTTGGAGCATCTATTCCTATTGGCGAATATGTTATCTGTCCCCCCTTATCTTCTGTTATTAGTTTAGATGAAATTTCTGACTTTTCTATATCTTTGACTTGTTCAATAGCATTATAAATACATTTTTTTTCATCATTATTTAAATCATATTTATATATTTCCTGCCATTCACCTTTTTTGTTTTGGAAACACTGAGTACCACTTTGTGGAAGTAAAATAAGATGATCGAGTCTTGCTGATTTTGGTAATTCTGAAAGTACTTGGAAATCGCATTTTTCAAATGTTTCTCCTGAAATAATTGCAATATTTTTCTTTTCAAGAAGTTTATTGAAAGCAATAGTCATACTAGATGATATCTTGCTTTTACTTTCGGAAAGTGTGTTATCTAGATCAAATATAACTAATTTTGTCATAATCATATAATAACATTTATCTTACTAAGATTTCATCTTTTTATTATTGTTTTACTTCTTTTAAGAATTTCATAATAAGCTTTTCTGTATCTATCTCCCTCTGCCCAAATTCCGAGCGAAGTATGATGATGGCTATATTGTGAGTAGTCGAGTCTGAAGTATATTCAAAGAGTGAAATCATGCTTTCCTTGGCTTCATTTGTGCGTCCAGTCTTACCGCCGAGAAAATGACTATAGAATACATATGGATTTATGGATACAAAATGATGAAATTGATGTTTGGCCGTAGTACTAGCCATATTTGCTGTTGTGGTGGCTAGATCAAATGTCTTTTGCTTTGTGACTTCAAGAAGAGATGCTTCACTTTCGAATAGATATTTAGAAAGTATAAATAAATCTTTCACATTTGAGACATTTTGAGAACTTAGACCTGTGGCATCATTGAATCTTGTCGAGATCATCCCTAATTCTTTAGCAAATTGATTCATTTGTATAATAAAACGACTATATCCATATGATTCTGCTAGGGCTTCGGCCGCATCATTACTAGATTCCATAAGTAGTGGGTAGAAAAGCTCTTTCACTGTAAATACTTCATCCTTTACTAGATGACCTGCATCCCCTTCTGTTTTCAATATTTCCTCTGTAATATTTACAGTCTTTTCTGGATCAAGAATATGTTCAGCTATAAGCGCTGTAAAAAGCTTACTTAAAGAAGCAATCGGGAGAACTTTACTTGAATTATATTGAAGATAGACCTTATTAGTATCAAGATCCCCTATCATATAAGCCTCTGCTGATATATCATCTGGATCTTTTACAACTGGACTATTGACTGAAGTTTTCGTCTTTTTTGGAATATTTTGACTTGTATTATCTTCTTGTAAAAAGATATCCTTATCCATTTCCAAACTTATTCTAGGATCGGTTTCTTCTCTTTGAACCATTTCTGTATTTATAATCTTATTCCTAAGATTATATGTAAGTGCAATTATTAGTATGATAATTGAAAAAATTAAAATATATCTACTTTTATTCATTTATCATAATTATAATCGAAATACACTATCTAGTCACGGAGAGATTCTGAGTGATTTCTCCATTTGCACTGATTATTATGCGACCCAATGTATCTTGATACATAGAATATTCAGTATCATATTCTGTATTATTAACAAATTTAGCTCCAGAAGCACTAGGATCAAAAGGTAAAGAAGAAATATATGTAGGTACAACACATGGAGCAAGATCGAAACCACCTTCTCCACTTTTTATAATTGTACTAACTGTAGGTATATCCAATTTAGAACCATTACATATGAACATTCCTTTATTTTCTGCCAAATTCTGACCTATAGCATTTAATATAGCAGTAATATTGCTAATCCTCTGCGAATCTCTAGCAAGTTTGAATTGTCTCGCTGGATTTATAGCCACTAAAATAACAGCAGCAAGAACGGCTATTATACCTATCACAACTAAAATTTCTATTAAAGTAAAACCTTTTTTAATCTCACACCCATCAATTATTACATTTTTTTGTTTTTGAATCATAAATTAAATTATTAAACTAATAATATACAGAGTGTACTAAAGCGAAATGAAATTCTGATAAAAAAATAATGAATTTTTGATAAAGTTTTTCATTACATCATTATATTAATAACATTTCAAGATGATGGCTGAGAAACCTTTATATTGCAATGTATAAATAGGTTAAAATTCTTATTTTTTTGTAAAATTAAACAAAATTTATCCATATTCATGATATAGTGTATATAAATCATGTTTAAGAATAAAAAACAATATTATTTCGATCATGCTTCTACTACCCCCCTTGATAATAAAGTGCTTTCTTTGATGCTTCCATATTTTTCAAGTGAATTTGGAAATCCTTCGAATCTATATGGGATGGGACGTAATGCTAATAATGCAATTTCTGAAGCTACAAAGACAATAACGAAAATCCTCGGATGTAAAATGAATGAATTTATATATACAGGTTCAGCTACTGAAGCAGATAATTTAGCTATTCTAGGAATTGCGAGAGCAAATAAAGAAAAAGGTAATAGAATTATTATTTCAAAAATAGAACATAAAGGAATTTTGTCCGTATGTGAAACTCTTCGTAAAGAAGGATTTGATATAATCGAAATACCAGTCGAAAAAAATGGATTATTAGAGCTTTCTGTTTTAGAATCTGCAATAAATCCACAAACTATCCTCATTTCAATATCTCATGCGGACAGTGAAACAGGTACAATACAATCAATCTCTAATATTTCAAAAATCATAAAAAGTGTAAGGGAACAAAATAAAAGCGATTTTCCATATTTTCACACTGATGCAAGTCAGACAACAGCATATCTTCCTATTAATGTCGATAATTTAGGAATAGATCTTATGACATTATCTGCGCATAAACTCTGTGGGCCAAAAGGTATTGGTGGGCTCTATATTCGACATGGTACTAGAATAAACCCTATTATTTATGGTGGTGGGCAACAAAATCGACTTCGTTCTGGAACAGAAAATATACCCGGAATAGTCGGTTTTGCTGAAGCTTTATCTATTAATGAAAAAAATAAAAAAACAGAGTTTAAAAGAATAAAAAGGTTAAGAAATATTCTTGAAAGAGGAATTTTCAAAGCTATTTCGAGGGTTGTATTGAATGGACATAAGACTAAACGTTTACCAAATTTCTTAAATATTTCAATTTTGGATATTGAAGGCGAAGCTATGCTTCTTTTTCTTGATGAAATCGGCATTATGGTAAATACTGGTTCAGCATGCAACTCACAAAGTCTAGAACCATCCTATATTCTAATGGCTTTAGGAAATCCATATGAATATATTCATGGTAGTATTCGTTTTACTCTTGGAAAAAGTAATACGATAACAGATATAAAATATGTTTTGAAACATTTGCCAAAAATTGTTGATAAATTGAGAAAAATATCCCCTCTTAATCTTCATTTGAATCAAAAATCCACAATATCGGATCCACGCGCATTTATAGGCAATCAAACGCCTCATTTTCTAAGAAAAAAGAATAAATAATATGAAGAAATCAATTAAAAAAAGCTTAAAGGAAAAACCAGATATAGTAAATAAATATACAGGTGATACATGGGCTTATACAAAAACTGTGAAAGATCATTTCTTTAAGCCAAGGAATCTACTTTGGGAAAAGCCAGAAAATGCAAAATTTGATGCGGAAGGTATTGTCGGCTCCCCTGCCTGTGGAGACGTCATGCGAGTATGGATAAATATAAATCCTAAAAAAGATACTATAACCGCATTTAAGTGGAGAACGTTCGGCTGTGCTTCAGCTATTGCTACGACTTCTATGCTTTCAGTAATGATAACTGAAAAAAAAGGAATGAAAATCGATGATGCATTGAAAATAAGGCCTCAAGATATTATGAAAAGGCTTGGTGGTTTGCCGGATAGAAAAATCCATTGTTCTGTACTTGGTGATAAAGCTTTAAGAGCTGCCATCAATGATTGGTTTAAAAAAACGAATCAGATAGACAGAATTGTTATAGAAGGTACACGAGTAATTGATCCAAATACAAAGGTAACAGAAGCAGATATAGAAGAAGCTGTCTTAGAAGGAGCGATTACACTAGAAGCAGTACAAAAGAGAACAAAAGTGGGTATAGGCTTCCCAGAATGTATTCCAAAAGTAGAAGAATTAATCAGGTTTTTCAGAGAAAAATATTTTGGTCCAGATGAGAAATAAAGTACAAAAAATTTTAAATAAAATTCGACCATATATACAAATGCACGGTGGTGATGTTTTCTTAGTCAATACAAAAAATGGTATCGTTACAATAAAAATCACAGGAACATGTGCATATTGTTCTTTATCAAATATAACGTATAATAATATGCTAAGAGATATACTAAAAGAAGAAATACCAGAATTTAAGAAAATTATTATTAAAACTTAATAACTATTAGAAAATAATATGGCAAATATAAAAGAATATATAAGGAAAAAAGATGGATCAAAAATCAGTAAAATAGTGATTGATAGAGATCTGTGTATTGGAGCAGCTTCATGTATAGCAGTTTCCAATGCCACATATGAATTAGACAATGAAACCAAAGCTGTCGTTATAAACGCTGATGCCATAGACGATGAAACACTTATTATGTCAGCAGAATCTTGCCCTACGAAGGCAATACTTTTATTTGATAAATCTGGCAAACAAATCCTTTCCAAATAAATATGATCGAATCATTTAAGTATCTTATAATCGGTGGCGGTGTGGCAGGAGTTACGGCAGGAGAAACTATTAGACAAAAAGATAAAGAATCCACTATCGCTATAATCAGTGATGAGGTTCATGCTCTATACTCTCGCGTCATGTTGTCAAAACCAAATTTTTTCTTGGGTAAAATCCCCTTTGAACAAATATGGATAAAAGGTGATGAATGGTATAAAAATAATAAAATCACATTTATAAATAAACAAACGGCTATTTCACTTGATAAAGATAATAAAACCATAACTCTTGCAAGTGGTAAGAAAATCTCATATGAGAAACTATTGGTGGCAACAGGAGTACATCCTCGTCCTTGGAAAGTGGTCGGTGGGGATAAAAAAGGGATATATTCATTGCGAACTATAGAAGATGGAAAAGGTATTATGGAAGCAATAAAAACTGCAAAAAGAGCAGTGACTATAGGTGGTGGTTTTATTGGTTTTGAAATGACCGATCTTTTAAAATTGGCGGGGCTCGAAACGACGATTGTACTCCGCGAATCATATTTCTGGGAACCTACACTGGATGAAGCCTCAGGAAAAATGATAGAGCAGGTACTCTTAAAAGCAGGAATTAAAATAATAAAAAATACCGAGGTGATTGAAATTATCGGAAAGGAAAATGTTGAGGGGATTATATTGAAAGATGGTACAAAGATTCCTTGTGAAATGATAGTAGTAGGAATAGGAGTTATTCCTTGTGAAATGAATTGGCTTAAAGAAGCAGGAGTAAATACTAAATGTGGCATTCTAGCAAATGAATTCCTAGAAACTAATATCCCTGATATATGGACTGCGGGAGATATCGCTGAATATAAGGATTTAATACTTGAAGAAAATATACAATTGGGAAATTGGGTAAATGCTCATGAACAAGGACGTATTGCAGGTCTCAATATGCTTGGTAAAAAAACATCATTCAAATTTGTCTCTTTCTATACCACCCAAGGTTTGGGTATAAATATCGCTTTTATTGGCGATTCTCGTCCACTTCCTGATCGAATAGTGATAAAACGTGGTTCTCCAGAAATAAATTCATATACTCGTATCCTTATAGTCGGAAAAGAACTTATCGGTGCTACATTGATAAATAGAACGGGAGAATTGACTACTATTGCTAAACTTATAGAAAATAATGTAGATATTTCAGAAAAACACAAAGAATTGGGTGATATAAATTTTGATCTTAAAAAATTATTATGAAAAATCAAGAAAAAATTAAAATAGGTTGGTTCTCATTCTCTTGTTGTGAGGATAATACAATAGTTATGACTGAGGTAATGAATGATCATTGGCAAGAATGGAAGAAAATATTTGATTTCAGGCATGTTCGTGTTCTAAAATCAAAAAATATTATGGATGAATTTGATATTGCTTTCATAGAAGGAGCTATTGCCTCTCCAGAGCATGAAACTCAAGTTACGGAAATACGGAAAATTTCGAAGAAGCTTGTGGCAGTCGGCGCTTGTGCAGTAGTCGGATTGCCAGCAGGTCAAAGAAATGATTTTACAGAAGATCAAAGGGCTAGTATTGAATTCTTGGTAGAACGTTTCGGAGTCTTACCTAAAGTAAAGAAAGTCAGTGAAGTTGTGAGGGTGGATGTAGAAATCCCAGGATGTCCGATGGATCCAAAAAACTTTTTGGATAAAGTAAATGCATTAGTTGCAGAATTACAATCTAAATAATATATTATGCATAAATTTGATTTATCACTTGATCATATAACGAAAGTAGAAGGTAATGCTTCTTTACACATTTCCGTAGAAGACGATAAGGTTAAAAATGTAAAATTTATAATCGGTGAAAATAAACGTTTCTTCACCGAAGCTATGAAGGGAAAAACAATTTCGGCAATACCTCAGCACCTTTCTCGTATTTGCGGTACATGTTCCAATGCTCACCTTCTCTGCGCCATAGAAGCATGCGAAAATGCTCTCAAGATACAACCCTCGAAACAGACGGAGATTCTACGTTCACTTACTATGCATGGACTTATTATTCGTGATCATGCTTTACATTTATATCTATTCTGCATTCCAGATATTTTCAATGTAGATGCATTTCTTGATTTAGATGAAAATGATCCAATACAACATCAAATTTTGCATGATGGTTTCGATATAAAATCAGCTGGAAATTATTTGGCAACTCTAATCGCCGGAAGAAGTGTACATGCAATATACCCTGTCGTAGGGGGTTATCTACATTTTCCAGACCAAGCAGGTGTGGATGAAGCAATAGAAAAATTGAATTTTATAAGACCAGCAGTTCTTAGATTGATAGAGATATTCAAAAATTGTTCATTCCATTTCGATAGAAAGACCCATTATATGGCACTTGTACCAGATAAAACATTTGGCTATATGAATGGTTCGATCATTACAAGTCAAGGAGAAAAATATGGAGAAGATCAGTTTAGATCTCATCTTGAACATGTCGTCTTACCATATTCACAAGCTTCTGCATATACATATGATAAAGAAGGTTATATGGTCGGATCTCTTGCGCGTTTGAATTTAGCAAAAGATAAATTGCATAAAAAAACGAAGAAATCTCTTGATAAAATATTGGATCTATTCCCTTCTACTGATATTTTCTACAACAATCTAGCCCAAGCTATTGAAATACTTCATTCTATAGATGAATCAATTGATTTACTTAAAGAAAATACATTCAAACAGGAACCTATAAAAAAGGTGGAAATAAAGGAAAGTGTAGGAATAGGGGTTATAGAAGCACCTCGTGGCACACTTTATCATAAGGTTGTAATAGGTGCAGATGGAAAAATAAAAGAAGGTGAAGTCATAGTGCCTACAGGTCAGAATCAAATAAATATCGAGAGAGATGTGGGAATATTGGTAGAAAGACTTTTACCAGACACTTCTAAGGACAAAATTGCTTTTGAAATAGAAAAGCTGATCCGTGCCTACGATCCATGTATGAGTTGTGCATCACATTTCTTAAAAGTTAAATGGAATAAGAAAACTAATAAAAAGATAAAAAATTAGTAAATTGGATTTGGTAGTGTTTTTTCGATATTATCTGCCGTCTTACGAGCAAAGAATATAAGTATAAAGATACCTACACTGTAGAATAATGCGCTTGCTATATTTTGACTAGTGATAGTGTGAGTTATGAATACAGCGGATAGTAAATTTGTTATAAGAGTAGCTGGTACGAGAAGAGTAGCTACATAAGTTGCTGGAGCGCGTTTTAAAGCAGAATACCAAGTAAGCACATAACCAGCAAGAAAGACAACAGTTAAAAGTGTCCATCCCCATTGCACAGATGTAAGAGAAAATATTAGATTAAAATTACCAAAAATAGAAATATAACCTATAAGTAATATAGAACCAATAATCATACGGGCAGCACCAACTGTTACACTTGATATATCAGCAAGAGCCTTTTTTGCAATAATATTTTCTATTGCCCAAAGAATAGTTGCAGCTAGAATCATTATTTCTCCAATATTAAATTTGAATCCCGTAAAACCACCGATAAAAAGATTACCAATAAAAACTATAGCAATACCAACCCATTGTTGCCAAACCATTTTTTCCTTAAGAAAAGGAATGGCAAAGATTGCAATCCATAGGAAAAGTGTTTTATGTATTAATGCTCCATTTACGGCGCTTGTTTGAGCAAGACCCGTAAAGAAAAGGATAAACGGTAAGGCACCACCTATAATACCAATCCCTAGAAGACGGAACCATTGTTGACGTGAGAGTAAGCGAATCTCTTTCAGTTTACCTAATAAAAGAACAATACTAAATAGAAATATTGCAACTAAACTGTTTTTCAACATTACAAAAAGAACAGGATCGTTTATGGATGTGACTGCAAACTTATTTATAAAGACTGACACTCCCGAAATAAAAGCTGTAGCTAAAGCAAGCATTGTTGCTGTATTAATTATATTTTTTTTCATATTCATTATTATATCATAAATTCAATTGGATAAATTTCTTAAAACATCACTTACTTTATTCAAAGCTATTGATTCTTCCATATTAGAGGGTATACCAATAATTTTTAATTTTTTAATCTTTCCTAATTTTATTAGGAAACGAATATTAGTCATAGCATCGAAATCATGCGTAGAAACTCTAGGTGCAGAATCAAATTTCTTTATATCATCGAAAATAGCTATGTCTTCTATGCCTAAAACAGTATCCAGTATTATCAAATCTTTCGGAATATCCCATTCTTCATTTGAATCTTTGTGCTCAAATTTGATTTGCAGAAATTTTTTACACAATTTTGGTAAAATCCTCAATGGAAGTGAATCTTCTATTAAATCTGGATTTCCAAATATAAAAATAGTCATAAAGTTTGATTTGCAAAAGCAATGTTTTTTAAGGTGTATTTTTTTAAGGTTTTTTGTTGTTTTTCTGTAATTACCTCACATGGCACTCCCCAATGTATAGAAACAATATTTCCTATTTTTATTTGTTCTATATCATATTCAGATTCTAAATGTCTTGTTAAAACTCTATTAAAAGGAGTTCCCATAGAGAATTTTCCATTCAAATAGACAAGTGGTTCTGTTAAAACTGTAATATTTGGTCCGGAGATAAAAGTAATAATTCCAGAACTAACTCGACATTCATTCATACCTTCTATTGAATTAGCAATATTATTATCCCCAGCCAAGCGCCAGATATTGAAAACATGAAAAGAATGATGTGGAAGTGCCCCCTGGCCAATCTTATCCTCTAACCATAAAAATTCTTTTCTATCCATTTTATCTTTTATTCTTAAATCATCAATAATGAAGTTATGAAAAGGTCTTTTCTCTATTGTTTCTAAAAGTTCATTCCCAAGCCAATATGCTTCTACCACTTTCGAATCAAAGGGGTCATGAATATTATTTACAGAAGCTATATGTTTAAGGTATGGATAAAGTGTTTTGAATTGTTTTAAAAGATATACCAAACCAAGATTTGATTCACCATACTTGATAAGATCCTTAAGTTCTGCATTCGCATCTGGACCACAATAATGCAGACGATTTGGACCAAATGAATATCTACTACAACGCATAATTCCCTCCATTTCAACTATATTGTCCATGATTCTTGTTATCATATCATTTTTCAAATCATTTAGACAAAACAAAAGTGATTTGAAAAGTCAATAGGGAGATGTAGAAATCACTTCAATATGATCATCAAATAACCTCACCTTCGCTTGACGATATACGATTATATTTTGATAATTTCCATGCACTTTAATTATTTTAAATCCATTTTCATCCAAAATAGAATCTATTGAACAATTCAAATCTGAAAATGATTTCTCATTATCTACAGAAAAGAAAAAATCATGAGATAGGCCGAGCAATGCTTGATTTATGCATGAATAGGCGAAATAATAACTCATCAGTCTATATTCTTTACGAATTGTTTGATCAAAAAAATGAGCAATTCCTATTGATTGCATAAAAGAAAAAGCTAGGAGTAATGATGAAACGGATATTACAAGTGTTAATGATATAAAACCTTTTTCTTTATTTTCATTCTCCTTTTTATTTCTCATGATAGTTTTCAATTAAGAGTTCATAATCATTTTGATTGATTTGTTCTTTTTTCGAATATGTAAATGATAATATTGAAGAAAAAACACCTAATAATAAAAGTGACAATAAACTCACATATACAATTGTTTCAATCAAAGAAAATCCCTTTTTCATATATTTTAATTTAATTTAATAATAGAAATCCCTTTTTCATTTCCGGTGGCGAAGAAAAAAGAGGACTGATCACATACCATTTTCATTGGCATATTTCCAAGAGGAAAATCATAGATTTTGTTTTTCAAATCAGAATCCCAGACTTGGAATTCATGATTTGAGGAATGGGTCAATAAAAAGATATTTGGAAATCTAGAAAGTATTCCATACACCCCGCCAGGTATATCTTGCGAAAAGTAGCTAGTAAAGACAGAGCTTGTGGCAAATGTAAAAATTTCATGATTTGCTTTAACATTGAAACCCCCAACCGTTCTCCCTAAATTCAATCTATTTTCAAATAAATCAATAGTCCTACCCTCTTGGGTCTGCCATCCACTAGGTGAAAATGTAAAAAGAAGTATAGGATTATTTTTATTAGAAATATCTAATATTCTCATTTGTCCAATATCTGAAGTCGCAAGATATGCTCTATTTTCGCGAATATAAATATCATTTATAAGAGTATTCGTTTCGAAACTTCCGACTAAGATTGGAGATAGAGGATTTGAAACATCTATAATATTGAATTCCGGACCATCCCATTTCATAGTTCCTAGATAAATAAATCCTTTATTATAGAAAATAGAGTTACCGATAGTAGGACTAGTAGAAGCTTGTGGTAATTGAAGTTTAAATTTTGATATAAGTAATGGCAAATTTCTATTATGAATATCGATTATTTGCAATTGTGCTGTTGTACCAGAATTTGCTACATAGACATAAGGTCCGGCCACTTCTATAGCCTTCAATCCCGGTCCGGTATTAAGAGATGAAATAATTATAGGATTTGATGGATTCTCTGCATTTATAATATAGAAATCTGATTTGGAAGCAGTGGCCGAATCAGTTGTTAAATAAACAATATTATTACGAACTTCCAGATCTGTACTAATATTCCCTATACCCAGATCTATACCCTCATCGAAATATTGAATCTTTTTCTGATTAAAATTAATTCTAGGAAAACAAGTATCCCTTCCCCATGAATTTATGAAATCAGAATAAATAATACTAAATGGTTCAATCACTATTTTAAAAGAATCGTTTCCATACATCGTTATATTTAAATTTGAAGACAAAGTACTATTATTGATAAAATCATCCATAATTTGAACCGAATCTTTCAATTTAATCAATTCTTTAATCGACCATATCTTCATATTTTGAATAGATAAACTTAAAGAAAATGTCGAAACAATAAAAAGAGTAAAAATAGAAAAAGCGATCATAATTTCTACAGTGAGAAAACCTCGTCCAATTTTTCCTTGATCATTTTGTAAGGTGATTGGTAATTTCATAGACAGGTAAAATAATAGATAAAGCAATAGAACCGACAATCAAACCCATAAGTACCATAAGAATCGGTTCGATAAGAGATGAGAAACGCTTTAGGAAATTATCCAGATCTTGTTCGAAGATCCTTCCGCAATGCCCCAGCATGATCCCTACATCTCCAGTCCTTTCACCGATATCACACATATCAATCATAAATACAGAAAAGAGTGATGGATAAATCTTTAAGGAATTTGAAAAAGATATGCCTTGTATTGATTGAGAATATATTTTATCGAAAGCATTTTTGTATAAGATATTTTTAATAGAATTCTTAGAAAAAATAAGCATTTCCGGTATTGATTTTCCACCAGAAAGAAGCATTTCCCCGGTATTGCATATTGTAGAAAGATAATAAGTTTTAAAATACTTGCCTAAAATAGGTATAGATAATATAGATAAATGTAAGATTCTTTTTAGATATGCATTCTTTTTTATAATTAAAGTAGAAAATATAGTAATCAGAATCAAAGATAATATTCCATACAATCCATATGAAATTGAAAATTCATACAGTGTCTTTACTATTCTAGTAATAAGAGGTAATTTAATATTCAAACTTCCGAGCAATGGTAAAATTTTAGGGAAAATATAAAGAATCAAGAAAATTGTCATGGAGAAAGTGGCAAAGACTATAAATAAAGGGTAAATGAGAGTACTTATTATTTTCTTTTTTAATTCATTTCTTTTTTCTAGGTATTTATATGCTTGAAGAAGTGAATTTGATAGAAAGCCCGATGATTCACCGTTTGATATCAAAGTGATAAGAATTGGATTGAAATATACACCAGAATTCTTCATACTGCGCGCCAGAGATATGCCATTATTTATATCCAAAATGAAAACATCGAGAACTCGTTTACGATGAAGTGAATTATCCATATTCTTTATTATTAAAATTGATTCAACTAAAGGTATACTTGAATCGATGAGGAGAGAGAGCCTTTGAGAAAAGAATAACTGATCAGATAATGAAAATGATCTGATGAAAATAGCGCGATCATAATGGTATTTCAATTTTTTAAATATATTA
>JBBUAH010000005.1:0-13356 GCA_038058815.1 Patescibacteria group bacterium | reverse complement strand
TTCATGGAATATCTTGGTTTTCCTTTCAAGAAAGAGGAGGTGAAGAGGAGATAATTGACGAAATGAAGTTGTTTTGTTAGTATAAGAATATTCAAAATTGAATAAATATTAAGCGATTGGAAGCAAGTTCGGCCTAGAAAGGGTAAGAAAAGCTAACCAATCCCTGTTTTCATTTTTAAATATGGCAAAAACATCAGTAAAAGCAAGGGCAGCCAAAAAGCCGAAATTCAAGTCGAGAGTGGTTCGACGTTGTTTCCGTTGTGGAAGAAAGAACGGATATATGAGAGATTTTGATCTTTGTCGTATTTGTTTCAGAGAGTTTGCAAATGAAGGTGTTATTCCAGGAATAAAAAAATCATCATGGTAACAGACCCTATTTCAAATTTCATTATATCTTTAAAGAATGGAAGCGAAGCTCATAAAGCCACTATCTCTATTCCATATTCAGCATTGAAAGAAAATATTGCATATACTTTATTAAAAGGAGGCTATCTTTCTTCAGTTGAAAAGAAGGGAAAGAAAATAGATAAGACACTTGAGCTTGGACTTGTATATATAGGAGATGAACCAAGAGTACAGGGTGTAGATAGGATTTCTAAACCATCAAAGCGTATATATCAAAAATCAAAGGATATTAGAATGTTTAAGAGTGGATTTGGAAATTTCGTACTTTCTACCCCAAAAGGAATTCTTATTGATACAGATGCTAAGAGGCATAAGGTCGGTGGGGAAGTCTTGTTTAAGATTTGGTAATAAAAATAATATGTCACGAATAGCGAAAAAACCCATAGCAATACCAGAAAAGACCGAAGTGAAATATTCGAATGGTGTTCTTAGTGTGAAAGGACCATTGGGAGAATTGAAGAAAAATCTTCGACCTGAAATTGATATTAAAATTGAAAACAATGAAGTCATATTGACTCCAGTAAGGCAATCTCTAGATGTCTTAGCTCTATGGGGTACTTATGCTTCTCATTTGAGAAATATGCTTCAAGGTGTGAATAAGGCATTTGAAAAGAAATTAATAGTCGAAGGAATTGGTTTTAAATCTGATGTAAAGGGAAAAGATCTTCATCTGGCTCTTGGTTTCTCTCATCCAGTAAAGATAAAAATTCCAGAAGGATTGAAAGTCACAGCAGAAAAGAATGTTATTACGGTTTCAGGTATTGATATAGAAAAGGTTGGGCAATTCGTTGCCAAGACTCGCGCATTGAAGAAACCAGAACCATATAAGGGAAAGGGAATCAGATATAGCGATGAAGTAATACGTAGGAAGCAAGGTAAAAAATCAGTATAAAGATATGAATACAAGTAAACAAAAACAATTAAAGATTGCAAGACGACATAAGAAAATACGCTCAATTCTAAGCGGAACTTCACAGCGTCCTCGTCTTTCTGTTTTCAAATCCCATAAATATCTCTATGCACAATTAATAGATGATGATAAGGGCCATACACTTGCACAAGCGCATTCAGATGATGCAAAGGAAGTCGGAATTGATATTGCAAAAAAGGCAAAAGCACTTAAGATTATAAAGGTAGTTTTCGATCGAGGCGGTTATCTTTATACGGGTAAAATAAAATCAATAGCAGATGGTGCCAGAGAGGGTGGACTTCAATTTTAATTAAATTTTATGGATACAGAAACAAAAATAATTGAACAAGAAATACCCAAAGCACAAGTCCGTGATACGCGTGGACCTTCTCGTGATTCTAGATTCTCAGGAAGACGTCCTCAACGTTCGAATAAAGAACGTATCAAGCCAGAATTTGATACGAAGATTATTGCTATAAGACGTGTGACTCGTGTAGCAGCTGGTGGACGAAGATTTACTTTCTCTGTGGCTGTCGTCTCTGGAGATAGGAAGGGAAGGGTTGGTGTGGGTCTTGGAAAAGCGGGAGATACATCTCTAGCTATAGATAAGGCAACAAGAAATGCTAAGAAGAATATGATAAAGGTAACACTTTCACCCGCTATGACCATTCCCCATATGATAGAAGCGAAATTCAGTAGTGCAGAAGTGATGATTATGCCTGCACGCGGACGTGGAGTGGTGGCTGGTAGTGCTGTAAGAAATGTCATAGAACTCGCTGGCATAAAAGATGTTTGCGCTAAACTTCTTTCAGGAAGTAAGAATAAACTCAATATTGCCAGAGTAACTATAAAGGCTCTTTCTAAGCTTTCGAAACATTCTCGTGTCACTCTTTCTCTCAAGGCTGTTTCCGGTCCTGCTTCTGTTTCAGAATTAAAATAATAAAAATCATATGCAAATCAATAATCTAATTCCAAGAACGAAGAATAAAAAGACTATGATAGTCGGCCGCGGAGGTAGACGTGGTAAGACCTCGGGACGTGGGGGTAAGGGTCAGACAGCGCGCGCTGGTCATAAGAAGCGCCCAGAGCTTAGAGATTTTATAAAAAGAATTCCTAAACTCCGCGGTCGTGGTGTAAATCAGAATAAATCTCCAAATGAAAGACCAGTTATCCTAAATCTAGGTGATCTTGAATCGATATTTAAATCTGGTCAAACAGTCTCCCCACAGACTTTAATAGAAAATAAACTTATTTCTACAAGCGATGGTAGAATACCTAGAGTGAAAATTCTTGGTTCTGGAGAGTTTACACAGAAAATAAATATAGAAGGATGCGAAGTCTCTGCTTCTGTAAGATCAAAGATAGAGAAAAATAGTGGTTCGGTAAAATAATTGATTTGTAATAATTCAATAAATTCAATGAAAAACTTTTTTGAAAAAATAACAATTGTTCTAAAAGATCATACATTACGCAAGCGTATAGCTTTTACTCTAGGCGCTCTTGTGATTTTCCGTTTACTTTCGACAATCCCCATGCCTGGTATAGATCTCCCTAGTCTAGAGAGACTACTTGCAAATAATCAATTTTTCGGATTACTCGATATATTTTCTGGAGGAGGAATATCAAGACTCTCTATAGTTATGCTTGGTGTCGGGCCTTATATTACGGGATCGATCATCATGCAACTTCTTACTATGATGTTTCCTAGTATGAAGGCTATGATGCAAGAAGAAGGGGAGATTGGACGTCAGAAACTTTCGCAATATTCTAGATATATTTCTGTTCCTCTTGCTGCCATTCAAGCTTTCGGTTTCCTAGCTCTTCTACAAAGTCAGAATGTAATACCACATCTTGCAGGTCTTTCACTCTTTGTAAGTGTTATAGTCATTACTGCTGGTTCTGTGCTTCTTATGTGGATTGGTGAACTTATTTCAGAATTTGGTATAGGAAATGGAGTATCACTCATAATTTTCGCTGGTATTGTGGCTGTCTTACCTACAAGAATATATCAATTCATTGCCAGTTTCGATCCCTCACAAATTCCCGTACATTTGATTTTCTTACTTATTTCTATTGTTGTCATTGTCGGTGTTGTAGTGGTCACAGAAGCAGAACGTCCTGTTCCGGTGACTTATGCAAAACAAGTGAGGGGAAATAAGGTATATGGTGGTGTATCTACATATCTTCCACTAAGACTTAATCAAGCTGGTGTGATACCAATCATCTTTGCACTTTCTATTCTTCTTTTTCCTCAAATCATTGCAAACTTTCTTTCTCACGCTTCAAATGCAACAATTGCAAGTATTGCGACTAGTGTAGCTTCATTTCTAAATAGTCCCTGGCCATACGCTATTATGTATTTCATACTCGTCTTTCTTTTTACATATTTCTATACTGCAGTCACATTCGACCCTAAGCAGATTTCCGAGAATCTTCAGAAAAGCGGAGCATTTATTCCTGGTGTTCGTCCCGGCGAATCTACTATGAATTATCTTGGTAAGGTCGTGACTCGTATCACTCTTGTCGGTGCTCTATTTCTTGGAATCATTGCTGTTCTTCCACTTGGTATTCAAGCTTTTACAGGAACACAAACACTTGCCATTGGTGGTACCGCCCTTCTTATCGTTGTTTCAGTTGTCCTTGATCTATTGAAGAAAATCGATGCTCAAATTTCAATGAGGGAGTACTAAAGGCAAAATTGGACTCGCCTACTGAACAAAAAAGAAGGAATGTTACTTTCTCGGACACATGTCGTCGCGTGCTCGCGACGCATTCCCTCTCGCCGCCTTCGCGGCTCCGAGAGATCCTCGAAAATAACATTCCTTCTTTTTTATTAGGCTCGCACGATTTTGCATGTGTCCTGCAAAATTGAGACTTGACGCGGTGTGAGAAAGCGAAGCTTTCGCAAGACCTTGAACATTTTGTAATCAAAATGTGAAAGGTGTACAGCTCCTGTAAGGAGGAGGTCTTTTATTTTTCGCTTGCGAACAAATAAAAGAGCCTCCGAACGCAAGCAAGCAAGTCCAATTTTGCTTTATCTATCATGATCTTTACGCTATAATATCCCCATGAACAAAAAAAGCTTTATTTTCATAGGTCGTTCTGGATGTGGAAAGGGCACACAAGCCAAGCTCCTTTCTGATTATCTAAAAAAGACTGATCCGAATCGAGATGTACTCTATATACAAAGTGGTGGCGAAATCCGTGAATTTATAAAGGGTGATTCTGAAACCCAAAGGATTTCTAAAAAGATTTATCAAGAAGATAAACTCCAGCCAGAATTTCTTGCTGTTTATATGTGGGTTAATGTTTTAATCAAGAAATATACAGGAAATGAACATTTAATATTTGATGGAAGTCCTCGTAAGGCTGATGAAGCCAATATTTTGAATTCTATTTTTGATTTTTATGGTCTTGATAGTCCTTTTGTTATTTTCTTAGATATTAGTGAAGAAAGTGTAACAAAAAGATTGGCTTTACGAGGCAGGATGGATGATAGTAAAAATGGAATAGAAAAAAGACTTGCTTGGTACAGTAGTGAAGTGATGCCAGCCCTAGATTTCTATAGAAATAATAAAAAATATACATTTCTAACTATTGATGGAGAACGTTTAACAGAAGAGATACACAAAGATATTGTTAGTAAAATATGATAAAAATCAAGACAAAAGAAGATATACAGATATTGAGAGAAGGGGGTAGACGCCATGCAGAAATTCTGGAAAAATTAAAAAGCATGGTGCGTCCTGGAATGTCTTCAAAGGCATTAAACGAAGAAGCTCATAGAATGATAACGGAGAAAGGAGATACTCCTGCATTTCTAAATTATCAACCAAGCGGGGCAACGAGACCTTTCCCAGCGAGTATTTGTATTTCTGTAAATGATGAAGTCGTACATGGCATACCAAATGAAAAAGAAAAGATACTAAAAGAAGGGGATATTGTAAGCCTTGATCTAGGCTTGATCCACAAAGGACTTATCACCGATGCCGCCATAACGCTTCCCGTAGGAGAGATTTCCAATGAATTGAAAACCTTATTAGAAGTTACAGAAAAAGCCCTAATGGCAGGTATAAAGGCTGCAAAGGGTGGGAAGACCGTGGGTGATATAGGCGTGGCCATAGAAAGATTAGCAGTAGCACATAATTATGGCATAGTAGAAGAACTCTCCGGACATGGTGTAGGATACGATGTCCATGAAGATCCATTCGTACCAAACTATGGAGAAGCAGGAAAAGGCGAAGTATTAAAGCCAGGAATGGTATTGGCTTTAGAACCAATGTTCAATCTAGGGAACCGTGAGATATTTCTTGATAAAGATGGTTATACATATCGCACAAAAGATGGAAAACCAAGTGCCCATTTCGAACATACCATACTCATCACGAAGGGGGATGCAGAGATTTTGACTAAGGTTTAGGGTATAATATAGTTATTATTTTTAATATTTAAATAATATGTCAACAGAATCAATAGGAAAACCAAATAGTGATTCTATGGAAGAAGAAAAAAGAAAAGAGGCAGAGAGGAAAGAAAAACATATAAAAACTATAATGATGCAAGCAAAGCTTGCAAAAGATAAATATCCAAATCTTATAGAAGATGAAGCTATAATGGAATGGATTGAACATGATAATCGTAAATATTCAGAAACGTTTCATAAATTTTTAAATAAAGAGATAGAATCAAATTACAATTTCTGGGAAAAGTTAAAAGATCCAAATTATGAAGCTGATTTCATGGAAAGGGTCGCAGATCATTTATACGCAGGTGAGTGTGATAAGGATAATGAAGAAGAACCCCTACAAATGGCAGCTTAAATATTAAAATATGGAATTTCCCAATAAATTTAATACTGAATCAAAGCAATTAAAAACCCCTGAAAAGGAACTGGCTTTTCTTCGTGAGAGACTTCTGCAAAAAGAAAAAGAAATTGCTTCATTGCGTATGGATAGGACTCCTGAAGAGATAAAGCAGGAGACACATCAAGAAACGATAGAGGAATATAAACAAGCTCAAACTAGTGAAGTTCTTCATAAAGACTATATAATGCCTACCCAAAGATCAGAAGCTATTATCCTCGAGCTTTCTCCAGAAGAACATGATGAGAAAATCTCCGAGCTTCTCGGTATTATGCAAGAACACGGTATAAAAAATGTTTTAAATATTATTGAAAAAATGAATGATCCCCATATTCAAGATGATTTCGAAAGATTTCTTGTTCAATATATAAAATCAGGATTTATGATAGATGGTCTTAGTGAAAGATCGGCAGAATTCAAGGCATTACACATGACTCTTTTCGAAATTACTTTACCAGAAAAGACTGATGATGGTAAGGAAAGACCTTTGAGAGAAGTAATATCTGGAATGGAACAATTCTACTCCGGGATGATGTCTGTGGATGATAAGACGAAGGATGGGGGAACGGGGTATTTTACTATTGAGCTTGCAGTGGCGAATCATAGTGATGAATTCACATTTTATGTAGCGGTACATGATAATAAGAAAAGTATTTTTGAAAAGCAAATGCTCGCTGTATTTCATAATGCAAAAATAGTAGAAAAGAAAGATGATTATAACATTTTTAATGAGAAAGGAATAACAATAGCTTCCTATGCGAAATATTCTAAAAATGATATTTGGCCACTTAAAACATATGATAAATTTGATTTTGATCCATTGAATTCTATTCTAAATAGCTTTTCGAAGATAAAGACACATGGTGAGGGTGCATCTATACAGATAATCATAAGACCAGAAAGCTCGAATCATAATTCACGATTCAAGAAGACATTTGATGATATTATGAAAGGAGAAAAAATAAGTGATGCAATAGAAAAGAATAGTGAAGGAGTCTTAAAATATGTCGAAGGGTTTATGAAAGGTGTTTCAAGACTAATGTCTACGACAGAAGAAAAAGAAAAAGCAGAACAGAAAAAGAAAGAAGCTTCACAACAAATCGATCAAATATCTATTGATTCTATTAAAGAAAAGATGGCTTCTCCAGTCGTGGGTATCAATATTCGCCTTATCGCTTCTGCAGAGAATGAAATTATAGCCGGACAGATTCTGAGTGATATTGAATCTTCATTTAATCAATTCGAATATACTCATGGAAATAAATTGAAATTCGAAAGAGCAGAAAAGGCAGAGCTTGGATCATTGTTTTTTGATTATTCCTTTAGACTTTTTGATAATAAAAAAAGAATATTAGCCAATATAAAAGAGATTACAAGCCTTATGCATTTTCCTGCAAATGTTATACGTTCTGCCCCACATTTGAAAACTGCGAAGGCTGGCAGTGCTCCCGCACCTCTCGAGCTTGCTCATGATGGTATTTTGCTTGGATTAAATAAAGATAGAGGAAAAGAGACCAAGGTATTTATGACTCCAGAAGATCGTCTACGTCATTTCTATGTGATTGGACAGACTGGTACTGGTAAGACGACAATTCTGAAGAATATGATCGTACAAGATATAGCAAATGGTGAAGGGGTCTGTATGATCGATCCCCATGGTTCTGATATTCAAGATATTCTTTCACTTATTCCTAAAAGCCGTTATGAAGATGTAATATATTTTGATCCTAGCTATACAGAAAGACCAATGGCACTCAATATGCTCGAATATGATAGGAAATACCCAGAGCAAAAAACATTTGTGGTAAATGAAATGCTTTCTATATTTAATAAACTTTTCGATATGAAAGTCGCTGGTGGGCCGATGTTTGAACAATATTTCCGAAATGCTGTACTTCTAGTCATGGAAAATCCAGAAACAGGAAATACACTTCTAGATGTTTCTCGTGTTCTTTCAAATAAAGCTTTTCGTGAACTAAAAATCTCAAATTGCAAAAATCCTATAGTTATACAATTCTGGAAAGAGGTGGCTGAAAAGGCGGGTGGTGAGGCATCTTTGGCAAATATTGTGCCATATATTACAAGTAAATTCGATGTATTTCTTGCAAATGACATAATGCGACCGATTATCGCCCAAGAGAATTCTTCTATAAATTTCCGTGAAATAATGGATAATAAAAAGATTTTACTTGTAAATCTTTCAAAGGGAAGACTTGGAGATATAAATGCAAATCTCATTGGGCTTATACTTGTCGGAAAAATCTTGATGGCAGCTTTATCCAGAGTCGATGCTGTAAATAGTGGTCAGATCTTGCCACCGTTTTATCTATATATAGATGAATTCCAGAATATTACAACAAATTCTATTTCTACTATTCTTTCCGAAGCTAGAAAATATAAGCTATCACTCAATATAGCCCATCAATTCATTGCCCAACTTGAAGAAGGTATTCGAGACTCGGTATTTGGCAATGTCGGTTCCATAGCCACCTTCCGTGTCGGTGCAGAAGATGCAGAATATCTAGAAAAACAATTTTCCCCAGTATTTACCGCAAAAGATATTATGTCTATCGATAATTTCAATGCATATTTGAAAATACTTGCGAATGGTCGCCCCATGAAGCCGTTTAATATAGAGACATTACCACCACCACAAGGGAATAGGGCTATAATAGAATCAATAAAGCAATTATCGCATCTCAAATATGGTAAAGATAAGATGATAGTGGAGGAGGAGATTATGAGGAAGTATCAGAAATAATGGTGTGATATAATTAATCCCCTTTGTTTAAATCTTTCTAGGACATCACTATGAAGTTTGGCATTATCTCTATGTCCAGCTTTAGTTGCTAATGTTCCAAATTCTTGTAATTGCTTTGCTGTCAACTCTATAAATTTATTTTTTAGTTTATGATTTTGAATTTCTCTCTTTGCTGATTCTCTTTTTTTACCGAGATAAGCTTCTGCTACCACAGAGACGAATTCATTCATATCTCTCATTGGTGCACCGAAGGCGATCTTTGGCATTTCCATTTCTTTTTTCTTTCCAGTTTGAGGTGAATCAAAATACTTTACGGAAGATATTTGACCACTTTCTATTCTAGATCCTATTCTCATTATTTTATCCTTCATCTCTTCCTCTGAACTAGTAAAATCGATTTCCATACCGACATTAAAGGCCTCATTTGGCTCCATAAACTGAGCCACAGAATCTATACCTCTAGCTATATCATCATATCTTGATGTGTATATAAGGTTTGTATTTTTACCTAGCCAATTAAAATCTTGTACAACCATAGGAAGCATAACTTCCAAGATATCGGCATTTTTTCTTATTACTGCTTGCTCTGGTGGTTGAAATTCTGATTGTTTCCTAAACTCTTCTTCCTTTCTTTCCACAAAAGCTAAATCTGAATCAATTTCTTCATCAGCAAAAAGCCATATGCCTCTAAAGGTTTCTGGTCTTATACGAGATTGTCTTATTTGTTCTAATTTTTCGCTTAATTCTTTTCCGACTTCTATAATTTCTGAACTTGATTCTTGTTGCTTTTCAAATGGATTTATCATACTATAATCTTAACAAAAATATATGAAAAAAACATCACATGCATTGAATCATCCGAAATATGAGAGAACTTTCGTTATTATCAAGCCTGACGGTGTTCAAAGAAGCCTTATAGGAGAAATTATACAAAGATATGAAAGAATAGGGCTGAAATTGATGGCAATAAAGATGATGGTACCGACTGCTGATCTTATAGAAAAGCATTATACTCTTGATCCAGAATGGAGAAGGATAACGGGTGAGAAAAGTATAAAGGGGTATACCAGTAAAGGATTTATACCACCCCATACAGATCCATTGAAGGTTACAGAAATTATCCTGAAAAATCTTATAAAATACATGACAAGCGGGCCTGTCATAGCTATGGTCTGGGAAGGGGCTCATGCTGTCCCTATAGTAAGAAAGCTTACAGGCGGTACGGAACCACTTACATCGGATGTTGGTACCATTCGTGGAGACTTTGTTCTTGATTCATATCAAATGACAGATGCTGATGGAAGGGCAATAAGAAATCTAGTTCATGCGTCTGGATCTCCAAAAGAAGCGAATGAGGAAATAAAACAATGGTTTTCTACAAGAGAAATAAATGAATATACTCATGTACAAGAAAAAATCCTATACAATATTGATCTAGACGGAATATTAGAATGATGTCTGAAATACTTTTTCTATTGTATTTGAAAATGAGAGGGTTATAATTAAATCAGGTTACATAAGTATTGACTCTATAAAACATAATCTGGGAGATCAACGAAGTCTCGCACTTCATATTATGTCGCACCTCGGTGTTGACATTGAGATCACCCACCTAGTAAATCACTAGGCTTGATACTTCTGTAACCTATAAAGAACATCTGTGACCCGCAAAATTCGTAAGCGCAGAAGTCTTTTTTCTGAAACATGTTGAAGAAAAAAGAGCTTGTGCGCATTAAAGAATTTTGCAGTACAAACAGGTGTTTTTTTATGTTACAATTCATCGTATGAATAGAAATAAATTGGCTACTTTGACTTTGACCGTCCTTCTTCTTACTCTTATACTTCATCTTTTTGGAATGTATGACTATTTATATGTAAAGTTCTGGTTTTACGATATCATTGTTCATATTCTGGGCGGTGTCGGTATCGCTTTTTCTACTTTATATATATTAGAAAATCCAAAATATATAATTATTTCTACTATTATATTTGGAATATTATGGGAAATATTTGAAGCATATTATGGAATCAGTGGTTCTCCTGTTGGTTCCTTTCCATATATTATAGATACAACAAAAGATTTGATAGATGATCTAATTGGTGCATTAATTGTTTTATCTATTATTAAGTCTAAAAAATAAATGAGTATAAATCTGACATTTTTTAGTGGAGTTGGAAGTGTAACTGGTGCAAATTTCTTATTTGAAATAAAAAATTCAGAAAAAACAACTAAGATTCTTATCGATTGTGGACTTATACAAGGTGAAAAAGAAGCTATAATGGAAAATAGGGAAGCTTTCGATTATGAACCATCGGAAATCGATATGCTTTTCATCACTCATGCTCATCTGGATCATGTCGGCCGTATTCCGAAGCTTGTGAAAGAAGGTTTCCAAGGGACTATATATTCCACCCCAGAAACCATGGCTCTTGCTGGACTAATACTTGAAGACGCTGTCGGACTTCTAGAAAAAGAAGCAAACAATGAAGGTATATTGCCTCTATATGAAATGAAAGATATGCAGAAATCTTTTACACTTTGGAAGACGATTCCGTATCATATCGAAACTCCTTTTCCAGAAGGATTCTCTGTATTTCTGAAAGATGCAGGGCATATTTTGGGTTCTTCTATGATTCAATTCACATATGAAGGTAAAAAAATAGTATTTACAGGAGATCTTGGTAATACTCCAACTCCACTTTTAAAAGATACAGAACCGATAATTGGAGCTAATTATGTGATTATGGAAAGTGTCTATGGAGATAGGAATCATGAACCGAAAGATGAAAGGCGTGGAAAATTGGCACAGATTATAAAAGATACTATTTCGAAGAATGGAACACTCGTTATCCCAGCTTTTTCTTTAGAAAGGACTCAAGTTATGCTTTATGAATTGAATAAACTAGTCGAATCAAAAACTATTCCCATAATTCCTGTATATATGGATTCACCTCTTGCGACAAAAATAACAGATATTTATAAGGCAAGTAAAGAATTATTCAATGAAAGGGCACAGAAGGAAATAAGGGATGGTGATGATATATTTAATTTTCCTAGACTTTCATTTACTGTAAGCAATGAAGCTTCTCGTGAAATAGATCATGCTAAATTACCGAAAATAATAATAGCTGGCTCTGGTATGTCTGTCGGGGGAAGGGTAATACATCATGAAGAAATATATTTATCAGATCCTAAGAATACTATTTTACTTGTAGGATATCAGACTCTTGGTACAGTCGGAAGACATCTTATAGAAGGTGATAAGAAAGTCTCTATTTATGGAAAAGAAATAAAAGTAAAAGCAAAAATAGAATCAATACTCGGATATTCTTCTCATAAAGACTCTGATCATTTATTGGAATTTGCCAGTACAGCACAAGAAACAGTGAAAAAGATTTTCGTAGTCATGGGTGAACCGAAAGCTTCTCTTTTCTTAGCACAGAAAATACATGATAGTCTAGGAATAGAAGCTATATATCCGGAGAGATTGAAGAAATATGAATTAAATTAGGAAACCTTCTCAACTATTTTTTTAAATGATTCTGGATTTATCTCGGCAAGTGTTGAAAGGATTTTCCTGTCTATAGCAATATTTGCTTTCTTTAGATTACCTATAAATTTACTATATGAATACTTTTCATTTATATTTCTAAGTGCAGCGTTTATGCGTACATTCCAAAGTCTTCGGAAATCACCTTTTTTATCACGTCTATGGGTAAAGGCATATGCTCCTGCGTGTGAAATAGCTTCATATGCATTTCTTTCTGTTTTACTACGTCGGAAACGATAGCCTTTTACTTGGCTTAATATATTTTTTCTGGTCTTTAGTGCATGTACTCCTTTCTTTACTCTTGTCATGGTAATGTAATTATTTTATTTAAAATTTATTAAGAATCTACTCTTCTCTTTTCCTGTCATATGGAAAGGTGTCGAACGCTTCTTAGCGAGCTGGGAACGTCGGCTTTCTTTAGAATTGAAATGATTCTGACCTGTACCTCGAGCAAGGATTTTACCATTGCGAGTTACTTTCAATCTTTTTAAATATGATTTATTTGTTTTCATTTAATTTCTTTTTATTTCTTCTCAATTATTGCAGATAATCCCTTTAAGCTTTTCGTTATTGGAGAAGCAATCTTGTATTCAACGGTGATTAATTTGAATATACGATCCATTCTCTCTTTATGGAATTTCATATCCATATATTTTGATCTACCGACGAGATATAGGTCTATTTTTACTCTATGGCCTTCCTTTAGCCACTGTGAGGCCTTTTTTGCTTTTAGTTCTAGATCATGCTCTCCAGTGCCGATTTTAACCTGAATATTCTTCAGGTCTGACGTTATAGTGCGTGATTTCGCGACTTTTTGCTTCTTCTTTTCGTCGTATTGAAATTTACCATAATCCATGATTTTTGCAA
>JBBUAH010000004.1:15067-17621 GCA_038058815.1 Patescibacteria group bacterium | reverse complement strand
TGCAACATTCTGCTGATAAAGATTGGCCATTGGAAATAAGGCTTTCTGCCCTACTCCATGATATTTCAAAGCCAGAAACTAAGCGTCTTTCACGTGAAACAAATCAAATCACCTTCTATGGACATGAGGTAATTGGTTCACGTGTAACAAAAAAAATACTGGAAAGACTTAAATTTCCAACGAAAACAATAGAAAAAGTAACAAAATTGGTTCGTTGGCATATGTTTTTCTCAGATACAGAAACAATTACTATATCTGCGGTTAGAAGAATGATAGTAAATGTTGGTCAGGAGAATATATGGGATCTTATGAATATTCGTATTTGTGATCGTATTGGAACAGGCAGACCAAAGGAAAACCCTTATAGATTAAGGAAATATAAATCAATGATTGAAGAAGCTCTAAGAAATCCGGTATCTGTAAGTATGTTGAAAATAAACGGTGAAGATATAATGCGTGTTACACATGAAACGGCCGGACCGAAGATTGGCTATGTTTTGCATGCTTTACTTGAAAAAGTCCTTGAAAACCCTAAGTTAAATAATAAAGAATATCTAGAAAATCAAGCAAAAGAGCTTATAAAACTACCAGAAAATGAGCTAAAGGAGCTAGGTGAAGAAGGAAAAAACAAAAAAGAAGATACAGAAAATGAAGATATTGGTGAAATACGTAAGAAATATCACGTTTCATAAGAAACATTGATTCATAATTTCACGTGAAACATATACAATTCAACCGCATCAGTAATGCGCGGTATCCTCGAGGTTATTAGATGAGAAAACCTAACAAACGAAATGCGGCTGTGTGAAATTCAGACAAAGGAGTCTTATGCAGACCTTTTGTCTGCAAAACTCAAAGGAAACTGACCAAATCTAGAGCTAAGGGAGTGTTGCGACAAGACTTCGTAAAAACATAGAGTTCCAAGAGTGGAACATAAAATTGTGTTGAGAAGTTGTGCAGTGACTCAATTAAAGCCCCCAAAGGGCTGTTTCCTCTTTTTGAACTTCAAAAAAACTACTTACTACCCAAAAACTGATTGTTTAAAGAACAATTGCGAAATTCTTCATAGTTAATTCGAGTCCTCGGTTCTCGAATTCTTTATTTCAAACTCCACTCATCTGGCATATATTGTATCAAGTATAAAAGACATGTAAAGGACATATACTAGAGGAACTGTGGATAACTACCTGTCCTTTATAAAAGGTAAGGATTTATTTTAAAATTAATTCAATCGGACAATGATCTGAACCCATAATCGCGTTGAGAATCTTAGCTTTTTCAACTTTATTGAGAAGGGCAGGGGAAATGAAAAAATAATCTAATCTCCAACCAATATTTCTTTCTCTTGCAAAAGTTTTCATATCCCACCATGTATATGCATCTTTTTTTGTAGGGTTTTGATATCTGTAAATATCCACATATCCTTCTTGAATAACTTGATCAATCCATTCACGTTCAATTGGGAGAAATCCTGTATGATTTTCATTTTCTTTTGGTCGGGCAATATCTATTTCATTATGTGCAGTGTTTACATCTCCACAAAAAATAATTTCATAACCAGCTTTTCTTTGTTTATTTATGTATTTCAAAAATTCATCATAAAAACGCAATTTGTATTCCAATCTTTCTGGACCGCCCCCACCATTTGGAAAATAGCAATTAATCAAAACAAATTTTGTATCAATTAGTTCAGTAGAGTCATAAAATATGGCTATAAATCGTCCTTCTTGATCAAATTCCGGTATTCCAAAACCATATTCTATCTTTTCCGGCTTTTCCTTTGCATATATAGCCACACCACTATAACCCTTTCTCAATTTAGAATGATCAAAATATGAATGATAGCCTAGTGGATTTCGAATTCCTTCTTCCAATTGTTCTGGATGCACCTTGGTTTCTTGGAAACACATAAAATCAGGAGATTTCTGTAAAAACCAATCAAATCCACCCTTTTTTACATTTGCCCGTAGCCCATTTACATTCCAAGAGATTATGTTCATAGATAAAGTATAGCAGAAATGAAATTCTATAGCATTTATTTTTATCCTTTCCTATGAAACTTTTTATGCACATTTTTCAATTCTGTATCTGTAACATGTGTATATATCTGTGTTGTATTTATATTCGCATGGCCGAGAAGCATCTGTACAGAACGAAGATCTGCGCCGTTTCGGAGTAAGTCGGTGGCGAAAGAGTGACGGATGATATGCGGTGTAACTTTTTTAGAAATTCCAGCCTGAATGGCATATTGTTTTATTATTCTTTCCACCGAGCGTGGAGTGAGTCTCATAGAATCTCTTTTTTGGGCTAATTTTTCATTTTTCTTAGTAGAAATCTGTACAAAAAGTGCATCATCCATATCATCTCTTTTATTTAAATATTCTTTTACAGCTTTTTTTGCATTTTCAGAAATAAATACTACACGGACTTTCTCTCCCTTTCCTCGTACTGATATTTCATCCAATTTTAGATTTATATCACTTGGAAGGGAACAAAGCTCGGAAACTCGAAGTCCTGTAGAGAAAAGTAGCTCAAGCATAGCCTTATCCCTCAA
>JBBUAH010000004.1:5867-14967 GCA_038058815.1 Patescibacteria group bacterium | reverse complement strand
CGGAAACTCGAAGTCCTGTAGAGAAAAGTAGCTCAAGCATAGCCTTATCCCTCAAGCCTCGCAATGTGCTAGTATCTGGAGCTTTGAGTAAACGTTCTAATTCCTCGATGGTTATGAGATCAAGTGACCTTTCTGGCACCTTAGCTAGCTCAATACGGTCTGGAGAAAGCGAAGAAATGCCCTGTCTGGCTAGATATTTGAGGAAAGCACGCAAAGCTATGAGATAATAATTTTGTGTTTTCTTTTTCAACGTTGCTGGGGCTACTCCTTTTTCACTTTTTGCCTCTTGTCTATTGAGCCAAATGCGGAAATTCTTCACTATTGTATCAGTAATGTCCTTAGGATTCTTAAGCTTAGTATAGTCCAAAAAACGGCTTAAATACTGATCATAATTGCGAACTGTATTCAGGCTTCTACCCCTTTCTATCTCTACATATTGAAGAAATTCGGTTTTTAATTCTAAAAGATTTTGCGACATGGTTTAAGTATACAATTATTGACTTATTTACACCCCCTTGACAAAAAAGCTGTATATGCTATGCTAATGAGCGAAATGATCTTTGAAGAGCTTGCTCCACTCCGTGGCCTGCAAGTTGACTTTCTTTGGAGGTCATTTCTCGGTAAACAAGCGCCATCAGGGCGCAGTCGGAAAAAACGCCTATGAACAGCCCGCCCGTTATCCGCATCGTGGAGAAATTGATTAATGCCAACAACCGCTTCACCGGCCACGACGCCGGCACCAGCATGGCCAAGTAGCCATCGCCGGGGCCCCCGCGATCAGAACCGAAAGTAGTCCTAAGCAATAAAGCTTAGGGAAAAAGAAAGGATGGTGCAGTCGTACACCCAGAAGAGCCCTTGAAGACGAAAATCTGAAGGAAGCGTCTGGGCTCGTTATAGACACTTTCAAACCCCCCTCACCGTGCTAATGTGAGCAGGGGGTTTTAATTTTGCCCAAATTCTCCGAATCTTGCACTTTTCGACCATTCATGCTAGTATATTGCCATCATGTTAACGACAAGACAGAAGACAAATATCATAAAAGCAGTTGCAATACACGATAAAGACACTGGCTCTCCAGAAGTTCAAATTTCAATATTGACCAAAAGAATCGATGAATTAGCAAATCATCTGAAGAAACATAAGAAAGATAATCATTCTCGAAGAGGACTTCTAGCTATGGTAGCAGATAGACAGACTCATATGAATTATCTAAAGAAAAAGAGTACGAAGCGTTACAATAGTATCGCAAAGAAGCTCGATATTAAGGCAAAGTAAACAAAATAGGCTCGCACTATTTTGTAGTATGCTATACTTGTCTTGTTAGTAAATTTTAATAATTAGTTAGTAATTTTTTATATGTCAGTAATTAAACATAAAGAACAGCGTGTCGGTGTTTTCATCGATACGCAGAATATCTATCATAGTGCTAAGAATCTATATCATTCGAAGGTAAATTTCGGTCAAATAGTAAAAGACGCCGTAGGAGAACGTTCTCTTATCCGTGCCGTGGCATATGTCATTACCACAGAAGCGGGAGATGAAAAGGCATTTTTCGAAGCCCTTACGAAAATGGGAATAGAGACTAAGACAAAAGATCTGCAAATATTCGGAAGTGGAGCAAAGAAAGCTGATTGGGATGTTGGTATGGCTATAGATGCGGTAAAGCTAGCACCGAAACTTGATGCAGTGATCCTCGTCACAGGGGATGGGGATTTCGTACCACTTGTAGAATATCTTCAAACAAATGAGGGTTGTCAGGTGGAAGTATTTTCATTTGGAAAATCAACATCGACGAAACTCCGCGAAGCAGTAGATGATTTCTTCGATTTGGATGAGAATGTATCGAAATATCTTATAGGAAATCAAAACAGATTTCGATCTAGAGAAAAGCCTAGTTCAAGATCAAATTTCAAAAAAAGAGGACCAAAAGATGCAACAGTAGGAAATGTGGCAGACGAAATAGCGGATTTGAGCGGGTAGGAGTAGAAATAAACAAATTTATTATAGTCAAACTAGCAAATAAAATGCTATATTTAATCCATGAACTCCAAACAATATACCCTTGAGGTCGGTGGTAAGACCCTCATAGCAGAATTTAATGATTTAGCAGAACAAGCCAATGGTTCGGTAATGATGCGTTATGGTAATACTGTGGTTCTCGCCACGGCAGTGATGGGAAAAGAACAGAAAGATATTGATTTCTTTCCTTTAACTGTAGAGTATGAAGAAAGGTTTTATGCTTCGGGTAAAATTCTTGGTAGTAGATTTATAAGAAGAGAGGGAAGGCCGAGCGATGAAGCTATACTTTCTGGAAGGATTGTAGATAGGACTATCAGACCACTCTTTGATCATCATATTAGAAATGAAATACAAATCGTCCTTACTGTACTTTCTATAGATGAAGATGATCCTGATACTATTTCAGTAATTGCAGCATCTCTTGCTCTTGGGGTCTCTAATATCCCCTGGAATGGCCCTGTTTCAGCTATTCGTATTTCAAAAAATGAAAATTTTCATATAAATCCAAATTATAAACAAAGAGAAGAAGCTAATGTTTCATTTGACCTCGTGGCTTGCGGTAAAGATGGACTTATAAATATGATCGAGGTTGGTGGTAAAGAAGCCTCAGAAGAAGATATAGATAAAGCACTTGCAAAAGCAGGTGAAGAGATAGAAAAAATACAAAAATGGCAAAAGGAAATTATAGAAGAAGTCACAAAAGAAAGGAATATTGTGAAGAAAATAATTCCAAAACCAATAATGACTCCTGGAACTAAAGAGCTTTTCGATAGAGATATTGCTTCTAGATTTCCTGTTTATGTCTTCAGCGGGCCGGGAAAAGAGAAAATAGCTGAAATAAATGATATTTGGATAAAAATTTTCAAAGAAAAAATACCAGACGGAAATGTTTCATTGGCTCAAGAATTATTCGATGAAGAAATGAATAATCTTTTACATAAAGAAGCGATAGAAAATGGTAAACGTCCTGATGGTAGGACAGCGGATGAGATAAGGCCACTTTTCGTAAAAGCTGGTGGTGTATCTCCGATAGTTCATGGTTGTGGAATTTTCTATAGAGGAGCTACTCATGTACTTTCTGTACTCACTCTCGGCGGACCAGGTGATGCTCAAGAAATAGATGGTATGGAAGAATCGAAAAAAGGCGGAGAAAGTAAACGCTTCATGCATCATTACAATTTTCCCCCATTCTCAACAGGAGAAACAGGACGTATAGGTGGTACAAATAGGAGAATGATCGGTCATGGAGCTCTGGCTGAGAAAGCACTTCTTCCTATTATCCCTTCAAAAGAAGATTTTCCATATACTATTAGGGTTGTCTCTGAAGCTTTTTCTTCGAATGGTTCTACATCTATGGGTTCTGTATGCGGTTCTACACTTGCCCTTATGGATGGTGGTGTCCCTATAAAATCCCCAGTAGCAGGAATAGCTTCAGGTCTTATGATGAGGGAAAGGAAAGCTAGACTTGTAGAAAAATTTGTAGATGGTATTTCTGGAAGTAAAAGATATGAGTATAAAATACTTACAGATATTCAAGGACCAGAAGATTATCATGGCGATATGGATTTCAAGGTAGCAGGGACAAGAAGGGGAATAACGGCTATTCAAATGGATGTGAAGGTGAATGGAATTCCTCTTAAAATTCTTGAAGAAGCATTTGAAAAAGCTAAAGTAGCGCGAATACAGATTCTTGATTTAATAGAAAAGGAAATCCCCAAACCAAGAAAAGATATTTCTCCAAATGCACCGAAAATATTGACTATATCTATCAAACAAGATCAAATCGGACTTATTATCGGCACAGGAGGAAAAACTATTAAAGAAATAAAGGATAAAACAGGGGTTGAGGATATAAGTATAGAAGATGATGGTACAATATTTATAACAGGTAAAAATGGCACAGCTGAAAAAGCTAAAGAGGTGATTTATAATATGACTAGAGATTATAGGGTAGGAGAGAGATTCGAGGGTGAAGTGGTAAAGGTTCTAGATTTCGGAGTCTTTGTGAGAATTACAGGAAATATAGAGGGATTGGTTCATATTTCAGAAATAGCAACATTCAGAATCGACAGAGTCTCTGATTATATAAAAGAAGGAATGAAAGTGCCTGTAATCATAAAGGAAATTGATGAAAAGAAGCGAATCAATCTTTCTATAAAACAAGCCGACCCTAATTTTATAAAGAGAAAATAAAAATATGGACGGAGAAAAGGAAAAAGAAAAAGTAGTATTGCAAAAACCTATTCGCACATATGAAAGCGATCTAGCTGAAACACTTGCTCGTAAAAGTGTATCCGTGGCTACAATAGCTATAGCAGAGGATAGAAAGAGAACAGATCCTGAAACCATAGAAAAAACACCAAAAACAAGAAATATAAGGGAAATAGTCTTGGTCGTTTTTAGTATTATATTTATTCTAGGGGGCACTGTTGGTAGTTATTTCCTATATTTGAAAAGTCCATTTGCAACAGTAAATATAGAACCCGTCGTTTCAATACCTAGTATTATATCTGCTGATTTTCAAATACCAATATCCATAAATAATTCTGAGGGGGATCAATTTATTAAAAGTATAATCAAAGAATCATATTCAAAGATAATTGAAAATAATAAAATTGTCGAATTCATACCATCGATAAAAAGTGAATCGGCACAGGGTGAAATAGTAGCACTTAGAATAACTGGGTCTCAATTTATTAATAAAATGGGTTTCAATATGACAGATGTATTAAAAAGATCATTGACTGATAAGTGGATGTTTGGAATATATGAAATTGAAGATCAGAAATTACCTTTTATAATATTTACAACAGATTTCTTCCAAAATGCCTTTGCAGGAATGCTAAAATGGGAAACAGATATGCCTGATGATCTCGCTTATATATTGAATTATAAAGAAAAGACAAGAGTAAATGATACTGTGAGTACAACATCTATATCATCGTATATTAGTACACGGGGAAATTTCTTTGATAGAAAAGTACAAAATAGAGATGTTAGGGAGTTTATAAATGAGAGGGGAGAATTACTATTTCTTTATTCATTTATAAATAAAGATATCATTGCAATAGCTACATCTGAAGCTACGCTTAATGTATTGATTGACCATATTGAAAAACAAACATTTGTAAGGTAGAATACAGATATTATGAATAAAAAAAATTTAGAATATTTTAAAGATAGACTTGAGAAGGAGAAGAGAATCCTAGAAGATGAGCTTCTTACTGTTAGCCGTGTGGATCCTGAACATATACAAGAAAGAGATGCTATTTCAGGAGAAATAGAGGTTGATTCTGCTGATGAAAATGAAGTAGCTGATAAATTTGAAGAAATTGAGGAAAATCAAATGATTCTAAATCAGTTAGCACCTCAATTAAAAGATGTAGAATCTGCACTAAAACATATAAATGATGGTACATATGGTATCTGTGAAATTTCTGGTGAACCAATAGAAAAAGACCGTTTAGAGGCAAGTCCTTCTGCTAGAACGTGTAAAAAGCATATGGGGAGATAAAGTTTTCTTTATTTATTTTTTATTTTGTCTTCATCTCGATAGTGTAAAGTGATATGCATTATGAGCATATCAAAAACATTTAGTGCACAGCTTTCAGGGTTAAAAGCCCATATTATTAATATTGAGGTAGATTTATCAAATGGTCTCCATGCTTTCGTCGTCGTCGGACTTGGAGATAAAGCAGTAGAAGAATCTCGTGATCGTATCTCTGCAGCTATAAAAAATAGCGGATATACATCACCGAAGCAGAAGAATCAAAAAGTAGTTATATCTCTAGCGCCTGCAGATATAAGAAAAGAGGGACCATCCTTCGATCTAGGTATGGCTCTTGCATATCTATGCGCGAGTGGAGATATTGACTTTGACCCTTCAAAAAAGATTTTTCTTGGAGAACTTTCTCTTGAAGGGGAAATCAGGAAGGTAAATGGAATATTGCCACTTGTAAGTGGTGCTCTTGAAAATGGTTTCAAGGAAATATTTATTCCATGGGAAAATGCAGAGGAAGCGGGGCTTGTACAGGGAATAAAGATATATCCTGTACATACATTAAACGAGGTAATTGGTCATTTAATAGGGAGAAATGGATCAAGTATTGTCCCTCAAAATAAAACAAAAATCGAAATGGGTCATGAAATATTTGAAAGCAATTTCAAACTCATTCAAGGCCAAGAAACCGCCAAGCGTGCACTCGAAATCGCTGCTGCGGGAGGACATAATGTGGGAATGTACGGTCCACCAGGTACTGGAAAAACCATGCTAGCAAAAGCTTTTCCGACAATACTCCCACCATTATTAATGAACGAGGTTTTAGAAGTCACTAGTATTCATTCTATAGCGAAAATCCTAGAGAAATCATTTATCACAACTCCACCATTTAGATCTCCTCATCATACATCATCATATGCCTCTCTTGTAGGGGGTGGATCATTCCCTAAACCAGGAGAAATCACACTTGCTCATCGGGGTGTACTTTTCCTAGACGAATTTCCTGAATTTGATAAGAAAGTAATAGAGGCGCTTCGTCAGCCCCTCGAAGAAAGAACCATTACGATTTCAAGGGTAAAGGGAACTATAAGCTTCCCCGCGCAATGTATACTCATAGTTTCTATGAATCCATGTCCATGCGGATATGGAAAAGAGAAGAATTGTACATGCACGGATCGTGATATTAGTAATTATCAGAAAAGAATTTCAGGTGCAATAGTAGATCGCATCGACTTGTGGGTTTCTGTTTCAAAGATTGAATATGATAAATTGGGAGAAAGTTCCAATAAAAATGAGGATTCTTCTGTGATCAGGGAGCGAGTAATGAAAGCTCGAAACATTCAAAAAAAGAGATTTATTAAGTTTAAGATTAAAAATAAGAAATTTAATAGTGAAATGAGTGTATCTGATATTGAAAAATGTATTTCTCTAGATCTTGAAGTTAAGAATTTATTGAAAACATCGGCAGAGCGTCTGGCTTTATCTGCAAGAGCATATCATAGAATAATAAAACTTTCACAGACTATAGCGGATCTAGATGGATCAAAAGAGATAAAGAAAAATCATTTATTAGAAGCCTTGCAATATCGTCAAAAGAACTTTCAATAGCAGGTTTTATATGTAAAAGAATTTCTAGAAAGGATTCTTAGCTCCTCGAACCTCGAAATGAACATGGGGACCTGTAGATCTACCTGTTGAACCAACTTTAGCAATCATTTGCCCTTGTTCTACATTATCACCGACTTGAACAAAGTTTTTTAGTGTATGCGCGTATAGAGTCTGGGTACCATTTGGATGTGAAATAATAACATAATTACCATAACCTCCATTCCAACCACCCATCACACTCCTTATCACCACCCCCGAAGTAGCCGCATGTATAGGAGTTCCAGATGGTGCAGCTAAATCAACACCATTATATCCATGAAGTCCTTGGGATTTATAACCACCATTAATAGGACGATTATAATACCCTGGAAAGTACGGTCCATCAGCATTATGAATAGTATTCAAAACAGGTTGTCTCGATGTGGCTATCTTTGATGTGTTTATTATCTCTGGTTCTGCATCTGGAATGATTATCACATCTCCTACTGAAATCTTAGAGGATATTGTAAGGTTATTATAAATAAGTACTTCATTTAAATCTGATTTATATTTAGAAACAATACCTTTTATAGTATCTCCTTTCTTTACAGTGTACTTTATACCTGTGATAGGAAGAATGATGAGAGTATCTCCTTCTTTTATTGTTGAATTTCTCTGTAGATTATTGGCCCAAAGAATAGTATTTACAGAAACATCAAACATTTGGGCTATGGTAGAGAGAGTATCATCTTTATGAACTGTATAAAGGCTAATCTGTGTATTGGTATTCTCATTTTCAATATCTGAAACTGTACCAGAAGGACCTATTTCGGCTATGAGGGCATTTCCAGAAATCATGGCTACACTATCTGATGATTTTATAGGATTTGGATCAAAGTTTACTGCCGCTTGAAGAATATTTATATTCTGTGAATTTGGTAAAGAAGGAATCTTTATAGTCTGTGCTGAAGCCTTATCTCCAGTAAGATCTGATAAGAAAGAAAAAAGACCTGCATTAACAGTCTTTGGATATATGGAGTAAGAAAAAATAGTAGAAAAGATGGTAAGAAACACAAAAGTTATCCCTTTATAAAGGGAGATATGCTTAAATAAAATTTTATTAATTTTTTGAGGTAAAAATTGCATAATAGAAATAGTCTTTCGGCAATATCTTTCGGTCGTCATAAAGACGATTCTTAGGGTTCTGAAACATCAGTATATGGCTTAATGAGGCCATTTTTGTACTTCTATTTTGGAAGTACCTATCCAGAGTACGCCTATGGGAATTAAAAGTCAACATAAGACTGTGAATATGTTATAGTGTTGAATAATGATAATAAAAGGACTTAATAATAAACAAAAAGAAGCGGTAGAGACACTGGAAGGACCTGTCCTTATACTTGCAGGAGCTGGAGCAGGTAAAACCAAGACAATTACCCATAGAATTTTAAATTTAATTAAAAATGGAGTAAAACCTTCGAAAATCTTGGCTATTACATTTACAAATAAAGCGGCAAATGAAATGAAGGAAAGGGTTTTTGATTTAATTGGACAGGATAAGACACTTAATATACCTATAACTTTTACAGAAAAACCTTTTGTAAGCACTTTTCATGCCTTAGGAGTACATATTATAAAGGAAAATGGCGCTTTACTTGGAATTTCTAGGAATTTCACTATATATGACCGAGGGGATTCGAAAAGAGCTATAAAAAATGCCTTGGAAGAAATAGGGCTTGATACTAAACAATATGAACCAGGAGCTATATTAAATGCTATTTCTAGAGAAAAAGGAGGTGGCAAAACTCTTTCGGCATATAAAAATAGCAATAAAGAATACTTTCAAAAGATAGTTGCTCAGGTCTGGGAGAAATATGAAGCAATATTAAATCAAGAAAAATCACTTGATTTCGATGATTTGCTCTTAAAAACAGCTATTCTCCTTAGAAATCATGAATCAATAAGAAAACACTATCATACGGTTTGGGAATATAT
>JBBUAH010000004.1:2455-5767 GCA_038058815.1 Patescibacteria group bacterium | reverse complement strand
GTTGCAGATAAAGCCAGAGAACTTATAGAAAATAAAGTTTCCCCTAGAGAAATAGCTGTTCTATATAGAGCAAATTTCCAATCAAGAACTCTTGAAGAAGCTTTTTTGAAAAAAGAAATTCCGTATCAAGTCCTTGGTGTGAAATTTTTTGAAAGAAAAGAGGTAAAAGATATTCTTTCTTTTATAAAGGCATCTTTGAATCGAGAGAGTACAAATGATCTTGTAAGAATTGTGAATGTACCACCAAGAGGGATAGGGAAAGCGACTATATTGAAGGTTATAATGAAGCAAAAAAATACTCTCAGTCCAGCTCTGCGCGTAAAAGTTTCTCAATTTTTAGGATTACTTGAGAATATAAAAGAAATTGCAAAAAAGGAAACTCCCTCACGTCTTATAAAATACATAATAAGAGAGACGGGCATAGAAAGTGCAATGCGAAATGGTACGAGAGAAGAGCAAGAAAAGCTTGAAAACATTAGGGAATTGGTCTCTGTTGCCTCTCAATATGATTTATTGCCTCCCGGTGAAGCTATAGAAAAATTCCTTGAAAACGCGGCCCTTGCCACAGATCAAGATGAGCTTGAAAAAGATAGCAATGCAGTAAAATTGATGACTGTTCATGCTTCTAAGGGATTGGAATTTGATTATGTTTTTATTACCGGTCTTGAAGAAGATTTATTCCCGCATCAAAGACTCAATGAGGATGAAGTGAATCAATCTGAAGCAGAAGAAGAAAGGAGATTGTTTTACGTCGCATTGACACGCGCTCGGAAAAAAATATTTTTAAGCTATGCAATGATCAGGACTATATACGGAGCACAGAAAGTAAATACGCCATCCAATTTTATTGGGGACATTGGTGATGAGCATATCACTTCCACGGGAGACACGGAGAAACCGCGCGGTGTAAAAGCAATATTTATTAATTTTTAATTTTATTTATGAAAAATCTTAAAAAGAATTCCGCAAATAATTTCCAAAGTGATTTTAAAGCAAAGAAATCTTTGGGCCAAAATTTCTTGCATGCGCCTCAAGTGATTTCGGCTATGGTACATGCTGGAGAAATTTCTAAAGAAAGTACTGTACTTGAAATAGGACCGGGGAAGGGAGTACTGACTGAAAAACTTCTTCTGACTGAAGCAAATATTATTGCAATAGAAAAGGACGATAGAGCTATTTCTTTTCTTAAAGAAAAATTTGATAAGGAAATAAAAAATGGAAAATTAAAACTCATTCATGGAGATATTCTGGAATTTGATGAAATAGAACTAGAAAAATACATCATAATTGCAAATATCCCATATTACATAACAGGGGAATTCATGAGAAAGTTTCTAGAAACAGAAAATCAGCCGGAAAGGATAGTGGTAACGCTTCAAAAAGAGGTTGCGAAGAGAATAGTGGATAAGAAGGAAAGTATACTTTCAATATCGGTAAAAGCCTATGGAAATCCAAGATATTTGATGACTGTACCGAAAAAGTTCTTTAGACCCATGCCAAATGTCGATTCTGCTGTGTTAATCATTGACAATATATCAAAAAAGTTCTTCACTGATTCAAAAATTGATGAGAAATCATTCTTCGAAATACTAAAAGCTGGTTTTGCTCATAAAAGAAAGGTTCTGATAAGAAATTTGGAAGAAAAAATACCAAAAAAGACTCTAGAAATGATCTGGGGAAGGGAAGGTATATCGAAGAATATTCGTGCAGAGAATGTCACACTTGAAATGTGGAAAAGAATCGTAGGAGAAAGCTTCTTATCTTGATATAATTTGTGCAGTATCCATGATACTGCCCACTTGAAGTATCCAAGCACCAAAAATGTATTGATGATCTTCTTAGCAATCCTTCTTGTCGGAGGAGCTTTCGTGTTTGCAGAATATAGAAATAAGAAGGCAAAAGCTATATATTCTTCGACAGAAATAGCGAAGGTAGATACGATTTCAGACGATGCACAGAAACAAGATTCTGATGGTGACAGTATTCCTGATTGGGAGGAAATTCTTCTAGGAACAGATCCAAAAGATCCGAAAAGTAAAGCTGTGGCAGGATCGAAAAATACCGTAACAAAAGATCTTACCAAAACGCCAGAAAAACTAGATCAAATAGATACAGTCAGTAGAGAATTCTTTGCTAGATATATGGAGCTTCGTCAAATGGGACTTTCAAAGGATAAGACAAGTCAAGAAGATCTCGCTTTGAAAACAGCAAGTGGTATCGTATTACCCCAATCAAAGGTATACAAGACGAGTGATATACTTATAAAAACTGATATTAGTAAAGAAGTTGTGAAGCAATATGGAAACGAAGTCGGTATAATATTTAAAAAATATTCCATAAAATCAAGGAATGAAGCCGTAATTGCAAAGGATGCCATGGATAAAGAAAATCCAGAAATCCTGAAAGAAATTGATCCTATAATATTGAGTTATAAAAATATATTAAATAATTTATTGAAAGTTAAAGCCCCACAAACAATGTCTCAAATACATTTGGATCTTGTAAATTCAGTAAGTAGCCTAATCTTCGTCGCAGAACTCCTTAAAAAATCAGGAATTGATCCTATAGCAGGACTTCAAGGGACAGGTGGTTATTTAAAAGCTATGGAAGATTTCAATTCTGCTTTTAATGCCGTTAAGAGTTATCTGACATTTCTTGGTATTACATATACAGCACAAGAAGGAGGAATAATTTTCATATCAAATCAATAGAAATTAATGAAAAATAAAATTTTCAAAAAAACAATAGTCACAATAATAATATTCACTCTTGTTTTTCCTTTTCTTTCTTTTTATCCTAAGAAAGTTAGAGCTCAACTAGCCACTGTAGATGCTGGAAATATAGTACAAAATACAATCACTGCAACTAATAGTACTGCTTCATCTCTTAAAGACTATTCCATGTGGATCAAGGAGTATGTTCTTGATGGTCTTGCAAGTGGTCTAGCAAAAATGATCATTAGAACATTAACATCTTCTGTTGTTAATTGGATAAACTCTGGTTTTCAAGGAAGTCCTTCATTCGTTCAGAATCCGGGAGCATTTTTTCTTGATATGGCAGATCAAATCACAGGGGATTTCCTTTCACAAGCTGGAGGACCCCTTGTTTCTCTATGTTCCCCTTTCAGCATTGATATTCGTATTGCACTTGCTTTCAAATATCATCCAAATATTCAAAAGAGATACACATGTACATTAGGAACTATAATAAAGAATTCAAAAAATGCAGTAGCAAATGCTTCCATAAATGGCTTTACAGCTGGAGATTTCAAGCAGGGTGGCTGGCCAGCATTCGTTTCTCTTACCACAGAAC
>JBBUAH010000004.1:0-2355 GCA_038058815.1 Patescibacteria group bacterium | reverse complement strand
GCTGGAGATTTCAAGCAGGGTGGCTGGCCAGCATTCGTTTCTCTTACCACAGAACCACAAAATAATATTTATGGGGCATATCTCACAGCAGAAAGTGAACTTTCCTGGCGTGTGGCTCAAGGTCAATCTCAACAAAAAGATGAGCTTGGCCAAGGAAAAGGATTTTTGTCATGGAAAAAGTGTAAAGATATTCCTATATTAAGTGATAAAAATGCAGCAGTAGTAGCTTCAGAAGATCCCAATGATCCTCGCCTTTCTGCATATTATGAAGGAGTTCCAGAAAAAAAATGTGAAGTACAAACTCCGGGATCTGTGATAGAAGGAGCACTTCAGAATAGTATAGGAGGACCTTTACGTGAACTTGAGTTAGCTGATGAATTTAATGAAATTGTAAATGCTTTATTTGCACAGCTTGTCTCTAAAGTCTTGCAAGGAGGTCTTAAGGGTGTAAGTAGTAAGGATGCAACTGGTAAATCATATCTAAACCAAACTGTCGCAGAAATAAATGCAGAAGGTAGCCCACAAGTCAAGAAGATGAAGGAAGATATATTGAATAGTATTGAACCATATATAAAAGATACTGAAACATATAGAAAATATAAGAATGATGCTTTGAATATTATGCTAAGTGTAAAAAATGCTTATGATGATGTAAAGAAATGCTATATAGGAAAAGCAGGATTGAATCCTTCACTTACATCAGAAGCAAATGCAAGAATAGAAGCTATAGATGGAATCATAAACTCTACTGTCGCCCCACTTGCATCGAGTGTTCTATCTCAATCACAAGAAGCTGATTCACGACTTAATACTTTGATTAAAATAGGGACAGATGTAAATAATGCTAAGACATTGAATGATCTCAATGGACCTTCTCAAAAATTAAGTGGACTTATAAATAGCAAGAGTCTTACAACACCGAAGGATATTCAGGATGCAATCGAAAGTCTTGATAAGGTAAAAGCAGATAGTGTAAGTATGTCACAAAATGCAGGAAGAGAAATGCAGAGATGCCAGCTTTTCCCTAATGGTTAATCAATCATATGAAGAAAACCCTCACAACAATTTTTCTTATATTGATGATACTCACCGTGGTGGGGGTGGTTTTGGTGCCACAGCAGGCACAAGCGAGTTGTTCGAGTTTTGTTACTTTCAATTTTGGAGATTGTATGGTTGATTTTGCAGCATGGGCAGGAAATCTCGTATTGATTGTAGCTAATTTTATTCTTAATATAACATCAATATTATTAAGTTATTCGATTAAATTTACATTAAGTATTGGTCAAATATATACATCTACACCCGCCATACAAAATGTATGGGTAATTCTCAGAAACATTTCAAGTATGTTTATTATATTCATGCTGTTATTTACATCCATACAGACAATTCTCAATATAGGAAGTGCAAATCTCAAAGGACTTGTGGTTAAAATAATAATAGCTGGGTTATTGATCAATTTCAGTCTTTTCTTTACAAAAGTTTTAATTGATGCATCAAACCTTATTTCTATGCAATTTTACAGAGCTGTAGCTCCAAACTCTTCATTGGATTTGGGAGCATTGGATGATGGTGGATTATCAGCAATATTCTTGGCTAGTCTAAGCCTACAGAAAATCTATCATCCGGAAACATCCGCATTAGCAAAGAACCAAGATAAAAGTGATGTTTCAATGATGGTTAGTATAGCAATAGCAACATTTGGTGGAGCTATATTAATGATATTTGCTACAATTAGTTTTCTTGGAGCAACTATAGCCTTTACAATAAGGACAGGATTTCTGCTTATACTTATGGCATTTTCTCCTTTATTTTTTGCAGGAATGATTTTCCCAAAAATAAAAGCTGAAGTTTCAGATAAATGGAGGGGGTATCTGACACAACAACTTCTATTTATGCCGATTTATCTTCTATTGCTTTATGTTTCAATGAGAATTATTAGTGATCCTAAATTCCTGTCATTCATACAAGGTGGTGGTGATCTTGCTAGTAATAAAGGTTCCTTCCTATATTCTCAAGCGGGTATTGTAATTCAATATGTAATTGCTATTTTCTTTATAAATCTTCCTTTATTGGCTGCAATAAAATTCGGAGCAGTTGGAGCAGGGTTTGCAGATGATTTGACTAAAGGATTGAGGAGTAAGCTTTATAAGGCACCAAAAGCTGTTGGTGGATGGGCTGGGAGGAATACAGCAGGAAGAATGGGTGGTGTTTTGGGTAGTTCATTTGATAAAATGGCTGCAAGAGCTCAAAGTACTGCATTGGGTAGGGGTGCATCATCAGTTCTTCGTTCTATTGGAGTCAGTCAAGCAGTACGAGGAGGTTTTGGCTCTATGGAAAAAAGTAAATATGGTG
>JBBUAH010000003.1:0-20233 GCA_038058815.1 Patescibacteria group bacterium | reverse complement strand
CCATGAAAAAATCCACCCTCATCATCATAATACTCCTCATTGTAGCCCTTCTTGGTGGATGGTTTTTCTGGTTTATGTATTTACAAGGATCAAAAACAGAAAACCCCACAAATATACCAGAACCAAATAGCTTCAATCCATTAAACAGGGAACCTGCAATTACAAAACTAGTAGAAACACCAGAAAAGGTAGCCACAACTACTACAGAAATACCATCGAATACACCATTAAAATTACCAATTTTGCGTAAATTAAGCGATACACCAGTGGGAGGAATGGCCGCTAGTACCACAGCCAGCACAACCATAGTACGATTCATAGATAGGGGAGCAGGATATATATATGAAGCAAGTAATAAGAATAATAATATAGAAAATATTTCAAATACTACACTTCCGAGAATATATGAAAGTTATTGGAATAAAAATCTCAATGTATTAGTTTTGAGATATTTAAAACAAGATTCAAATACAATTACAAATTTCTATGCTGAAATAAGAAAGACGAGCACCTCTACATCAGTAACATCATTTGAAATAAAAGGAAAATATTTATCTACAGATATAAACGAGATAGTTGTAGCTCCTACAGGTGATAAGATATTCACTTGGAATATAGAGGGTGGGAGAGGAATGGGATATATATCCTCATTTGATGAGAAGAATAAAGTAAAAATAGCAGACACCCCTATTACCCAAGTACTCATCGAATGGCCAGAGATAAATACCGTAACGATAAATACAAAAGCTTCATCAGGAAATTATGGTTATTTATACTCTATAGATACAAAGACGGGAGCAATGAAGAAAATGCTCGGTGGCTTGCGTGGATTGTCAACAAAAATAAGTAAAGATATGAAGCAGACACTATTATCTATAACAAAAAGCACTGGTTTTAATACTTTACTATACAATAGTAAAGATGAATCTGGACGGGAAGTAATATTCAAAACATTAGCAGATAAATGTGTATGGAGTACACTTAGAAAAAACGAGATATATTGTGCTGTTCCGACAAATATTCCAGATGGAGATTATCCTGATGATTGGTATAGAGGAAATGTGCAATTTGTAGATCAGATATGGCATCTAGACACCATTACAGGTGAAGTACATCTCCTTGCAAATCCTCTCAATCTAGCAAATGAACTAATAGATGCAACACAACTCATATTAGATCAGAAAGAAAAATTCCTTTATTTTATAAATAAAAGAGATTTGACACTTTGGTCATTGGATTTAAATAGATAGATTATAGAGGTTGATGTTTTTTTAGATGTCTACGTACAACTATTTCTTGACCTAGAGTAAATAAACTACTAACCGTCCAATAAAGGGCAACTACAGCAGACACTTTATAAGAAATAAAAAAAACTATAACAGGAAATATATATTTCATATTCTTCATCATATTTTGCATCATTTCAGCCTGAGAGACTAAATTTGATTTGTTTTGTGTTTGATTTACTGAAACAGATAAAGAAAAGTGTAATTGTAAGTATTGTGCCACCGCTGCGGCTATTGATAATATAAAACTTTTAGAACCTATATTGAATAATCCTAAGAAATTCATATTGACTACAGGTGTAGTCACGAAACCATATAAAAGCTCAGTATTTACAGAAGGAAGTCCTGAACTGACAAATATTGAATAGAGAGCATAGATTATAGGTAATTGTATTAAAATAACCAAAAAGCTCGAAAATGGGTTCACTCCTTTTGTTTTATAAAGCTCCATCACTTTCAAGGCTTGTTGTTGTCGATCAGGTATTGTTTGTTTTAATCTATTTAATTCAGGTTCGATTTCTTTCATTTTGACTTGAGTGACTATAGCTTTTTTTGAAAGAGGAAATAGTACAAGGCGTATAATAATAGTAAAAAGAATTACAGCAATACCAGCATCAATCCACGGAATAATATCCATCAAAAAAATAAGCCCATTATATAGGGGGTTGAATACGATATTATTGTAAATAAAAGAAAACATATATATAACTATTCTACTTTAAAATTCCAGATTTAACAAAGGCTTTTTGTATTTCTTCTCTTAAGGACTTAAAGGACATTTTTTCAGAACCACCCTTCATAATCACAGCGACATGTACAGAAGGAATTGTCCTTGAACTTAAGGATTCAATTATAGAGTAAATTCTGCGTCTTATTTTATTCCTTAGAACCGCCAATTTTGCCACTTTTTTCGGTATAGATACAGAAAAACGATTTGTTCTAAAACCGTTTAAAATATAAAGTAGAGTGAATTGTGTATTGTAAACTAGCCCTTTTTCTAAGGTTTCTTTGAATAAATTCGTTGATAATCTTTTCGAACTGGAAAGCATATTATACCGCTATCCTCTTTCGTCCTTTTGTGCGTCGACGTTTCAATACATTCCTTCCTGTAGAGGATTTAGATCTTACAAGAAATCCATGCGTTCGTGCTCGCTTCCTTTTTTTGGGTTTATATGTAAATGACATGATTACGCTACTATACATTACGTTGGAAAAAATTTCAATAGCCTCAAAAATTTCAAAAAATACTATTCCACATGTTATCAACATGTTAATAGACTTTCCACAAGTTTTCTATTTTATAAACAAGTATATACTTATGATCATGAAAGATCATATTGAATTATGGGAGCGTGCTCTTGTAGATATAGAACTTGCTGTTTCTAAGGCAAATTTTTCCACATGGTTTAAAGATGCACATATAGTTAAATACGAAGAGGGGACAATCTTTCTTGGGGTTCCTAATTCATTCATTCAAGAATGGATGTATAAAAAGTTTCATACAACAATTCTTAAAGTATTGAGACAATTAAACGATCAAGTACGGGCATTGGAATATATTATTATAAAAGAAGTAGATAAGAAGAAATTGGAAGAAAGCATTAAAAAGGCTCAGGCTAGCCCTACTATATCGATGCCTCTTCAAGATTTCTATATAAATAAAGAGGATAATCTAAATCCTCGATATGTCTTCGACACATTCATAGTCGGACCATTTAATGAGCTTGCACATGCAGCATCAAGATCTGTAGTGAAAAATCCTGGGGGTACATACAATCCACTTTTCATTTACGGAAATACCGGACATGGTAAAACACATTTAATACAAGCCATAGGAAATCATATAAAAAAAGATTTTTCACAGAAGAAAGTCTTCTATTTAACATCTGAAAGATTTGGATCAGAGTATTTTTCATCATTACAAACAAACACTACACAAAAATTTAAAGAGAGATATAGAAAATATGATGTGATTATTATGGATGATATACAATTTTTCTCTAATAAAGAGAAATTTCAGGAGGAGCTTTTTCATCTTTTCGAAACTTTCTATCAAAGTAATAGGCAACTAGTCTTTTCATCAGATAAACATCCAAATTTTATAATGAATCTAGGGGATAGACTGAGATCTAGATTTAGTCAGGGTATGATTATAGATATACCAGCACCAGACCATGAATCCAGGGCTGCTATTTTAAGAGCTAAAAGCCTAGCAAATAATGTGGATCTGGATCAGGAAATAATAAACTTCCTAGCTCATAACATAGAAAGTAATATAAGAGAGCTTGAGGGCGTTGTAAATGCGATTGTCTGCCAAACACAACTTAAAAAGAGATCTTTATCCTTATTAGAAATCAAAAATCTAATAAAAAACAGTACTAAACCAAAGAAAAACATAGCGGTAAAGGATGTAATTAAGTTGATATCTAGTTTCTATAATATTAGTGAAAGTAGTGTTTATGATAAAACCAGAAAAAAAGAAGTGGTAAAACCACGACAGATAATAATGTATATACTTCGTGAAGACTTTAATGTATCCTTCCCATCGATTGGAGAAAAGCTTGGTGGTAGAGACCACACCACTGTTATTCATTCATGTGAGAAGGTAAGGGATGATTTAAAAACAAATCCTTTATTAGTGGATGAAATATCACAAATCCGAGCAATGATGTAGTTTATTAATAAGACTGTGAAGAAGTTGTTGATTGATTGGGGTAAAAATTAAATTTAAATAAATATTTTTAAATAAATAGAAATTTATTAAAATAAAACAAATAATTATCAACATGATTAATATAAAAAATAACCCCAAGAATAAAAGTAAAATAAGGTTATCACCATATCCACAGAACTAATAGTAATAATAAGTATTTATATAAATAAAAGAACAAAAATGAAAATAGAGTGTGTACAAGAAAAATTAAGGGAAGGAATAAAATATGCCGAAAGAATTACAGGTAAGCATATGACTTTACCAGTTCTATCATGTTTAATTATAGATGCATCTCAAAAGAATAATATAATTTTAAAAGCTACAAATCTAGATTTAGGAATTGAAGTCACAATTCCTGCAAAAATAGAAGAAACAGGAATTATTGCTATTAATGGATCTATCATTAATTCCTTTATTGAAAATATTATAGGAGGAGAAAAGGGAATAAAACTAGAAGTTAATGAAGGGAATTTGAAGATTATTACTCAAAGTGGGTCTGGAACGATTAAAACAGTTCCATATGAAGATTTTCCTAGTATCCCTAAGGTTTCTACTAAGATTTCTTTTTTGATAAATGGTGAGCATTTTGTAAAAGGATTAAAATCTGTTTGGTATAGTTCATCTATCTCTAGTATAAAGCCAGAATTATCAAGTGTTTATATATATTGTGATGGAGAATTTGTTGTTTTTGTTGCTACTGATTCATTTAGACTTGCTGAAAAAAAGATAAAAATGAAGAAAAATAAGGATTTTGGACAGATTCTCATACCATATAAGAATATTCCAGAAATCATTCGAACATTGGAATCTATAAACGATGAAATTGAGGTTTGTTTGGATAAAAATCAAATTTCTTTTAATTATAAGGGAGTATATTTGATTTCAAGGGTTATTGATGGTGTTTTTCCTGACTATAAACAAATTATTCCGAAGAATAATACAACAGAAGTTACTGTTTTAAAGCAAGATATGATAAATGCTATGAAACTTTCAAATATCTTTTCAGATAAATTTAATCAAATTAATTTCAAAATAAATCCATCTCAAAGAGTTTGTGAAATAAAAACAAAAAACAATGATATTGGAGAAAATATTACAAATTTAGATTCAGCAATAACAGGAGAGTTTGTTGATATTAATTTTAATTGTAAATATATTATAGATTGTTTCCAATCAATCGATTCTGATAGTATTTGTTTATATTTTAATGGTCTCAATAAGCCAATGATTATAAAACCAGTTTCTGATACATCTTTCCGTTATATTGTAATGCCGATGAATAGATAATAAATATGAAAGAAATAGGAAAATTTTTTGATAAATTTAAGAATTCTGCAATACAAAAAACACAGAAAATAACCATAATTTCCAAGGTAATTTTTGATTTTACTAGGCATGAAATACCAATAGAAAATATTTCTTTTGGAAATAAATTTGTAAAAATAACAGCTTCGACGGGTCTAAAAAGCGAAATTTATATAAAAAAGAAACTAATTTTAGATAAAATCTCTAAGGAATTACCCAATATTAAGATTATTGATATTAAATAATATTTAATCTGATATTGTAATATCGATCGTTGCTTCACCGCGATTTAGTACAGAATCATAAGAAACAATTTTCACAATACTTTTTTCTGTTATACCTTCTATATCTTGGGGCACAAAGCTTAAATGGTAAGGATCTCTTTCATTTACTGTTATATATTTCTCGTTTATATATAATTCTGATTTTTTTAAGGCATATTTTCCATTCGATGAAATTATAATATTAATTCGTGAAGTCCTATCTATTACTAAATCTGTTTTTGGTGAAGTAATGATGATTTTTGGTGAATTTTCTGATGTATGAATATCATCTTTTTCTATTGGAATATTAAAAACAGTTGTTTCTTTAAAATCTGGATTTTCCTTTTGATATTTTTCAAACCAATTTCTAATACCATATTCCCAATTTTCATATTGAGAATCAGATTTTGGGTCTTTTGGTATCTCCCCTCTAGGATCTTTTTTATCAACCCAATTCAATATTGTATGAACGCTAGGGAAAATTATTTCTTGTGTTAATTCTGGAGGAGTTAAGTCTGTGGCTAATTTGCCCGATATTGAATCTTTTTTATATGATATACCACCTTTCCAAATTCCTCTCAAAACAGGCTTTAAATTTGTATTATCTGGTTCTGGTTTCTTAAAATACTCTTTAGGAAGGGAATCATTAATTTCTAACATAAAAGCTCCCCAAACTGGGGCAATAATAAGACCAGCAACCTTTCTATTCATTGGAGTATTGTCATTTTTCCCAGCCCAAGCTCCTACGGCAATGTTTGGAGTATATCCTTCTATCCAAACATCCCTATAATCATTAGTTGTACCTGTTTTTACTGCAACTTGTTTTCCTAAAGCATTAACGATAGGGTTCAAACTAGCCATTCTCACACTAGGATCGGAAAGAATATCAGATATTTGTCTTGCTGGCTCTGCTGGTATGGCCTGATTTGGATTCAGTTTTGCTTCTTCAAGAACATTTCCTTTACTATCCTCAACTCTTAATACAGATCTATGTGGATTTCTGATACCATCATTAGCAAATACTCCATAAGCACTTGTAAGTTCTAATAATGAAACTTCTCCACCACCCAGAACTAAGGTTAGACCATATCTATCAGGGTCCTTGAGGCTTGTTATACCCATTGCTTCAGCTGTATTGATAGAATCATTAATACCAGCGAGATAGAGTGTTTTAACAGCAGGAATATTCCTTGAGTGAGCTAAAGCTTTTTTCATGGGTTGTGGTCCTTCAAAAAGATTATCGTATTCATCTGGAGAATAACAAACTTTTTCTGGATTATCACCAGCCTTTTGGGGTGTACCATCAGGATTGCATTCTGAAGAGAATTCAGTCCTTACATCAAATAAAACAGTTTCTGGTGTATACCCCTTCATAAAAGCTGTGGCATAGACGAATGGTTTAAATGTTGATCCTGGTTGTCGATATGCTGTTGTAATATTGAAGTTCCCCTCTATTTCTTTGTCAAAATAATTTCTAGATCCAACCATAACGAGAATATCTCCAGTTTTAGGATCTATAGCGACCATAGCTGTATTACTTGCATTAAATGATGTTTCTAATGTTTTAGAGAAATTAGAAATAACTTTTTCAGCTTTTTCTTGCATATTGAAATCAAGAGTTGTAATAACCTTAAGACCACCTTCATCTACCACATTCTCACCATATTTTTCAATAAGATAATCTTTTACATAAAGAGAAAAATGAGGGGCACGAATACCCATAGTATTTTTTTGTAAAAATTCCACTTTTTCTTTTATAGCACTGTCATATTCTTCATTTGTAACGAAATTATTCTCTTTCATTTTTTGAAGAACCAGCTTCTGTCTGGCATCAAGTCTATCTTTATTTTTTCCATATGGAGAATAGAATGTCGGAGCCTGTGGTATTGCCGCGATATATGCCGCTTCAGCCAGAGTCACATCCTTTGCTGATTTCCCAAAGAAGGTTTTACTAGCTTCTTCTACCCCATAAATACTTCCACCATAAGGGGCCTCATTTAAATATGTATTGAGTATTTGATCTTTATTTAAAATCTTTTCCAACTTTACAGCCAAAATCCATTCCTTAAGTTTTCTCGTTATTGTCTTATCTGAAGTAAGTACGGAATTCTTTATGACTTGTTGTGTAATGGTCGAACCCCCCTGTGTTATCCTTGACCCTGGAGTTATATTTGAAATAAATGCACGTAAAATAGCTGTAGGTTTTATTCCATTATGTTGATAAAATTCATTGTCCTCTATTGCAATTGTTGCATTTTTTATATTTCTTGAAATATCTTCGAAGTTTACTATTGTACGTTTTGCGTCGCTATGTACATCATAAAGAAGAATTTCTCCAGTACGATCAAATATTTTTGTTGATTGAGATACTTTCCTTGCTTCGAAAGCGCTTAAATCAGGTATTTGAAGATTGGCAAACCAGATTATTCCTATACTTGCCCCAATGAATCCAAGAGAGAGTCCAAATATGATTAATGGCCTTAAAATACGCCATATTAGGGATCTAAAAAACTTTCTTTTATGAGTCATTTCGAAATTTTAGCATAAATATGTTACATTATATAGTATTCTGGTATATGTTTAATTTTAATAAACCAAAAGTTATAGTAGATGAAAAGGAAATAGAAAAAGTTCTTTCTCGTGGTGTTGAAGCTATTTTTCCTAATAAAGATTTTCTTAAAAGTAAAATGATGAAAGGTGAAAGATTTACCCTCTATCTTGGAGTCGATCCGACAGGACCAACACTTCATTTAGGACACGCTATTACAATTAAAAAACTTGGAGAATTTCAAAGACTGGGGCATCAGATTATATTTTTAATTGGTGATTTCACTGCGATGATAGGAGATCCTACAGATAAGACAGCTACTCGCAAAAAACTTACCCATAAACAAGTTCTAGAAAATTGTAAGGAATACCAGAAACAAGCATCAAAATTTATTTCTTTTTCTGGTTCGAATAAGGCGCAATTGAAATATAATTCACAATGGCTTTCAAAAATGAATTTTGAAAATGTTTTAGAGCTTGCTTCATATATAACATATGCTCAAATAATTAAAAGAGATATGTTTCAAGAGAGAATTGCACAAGATAAGGATCTATTTCTGCATGAATTTATGTATCCAATGATGCAGGGCTATGATTCTGTTGCTATGGATGTCAATGTGGAAATCGGTGGAAATGATCAAACATTCAATATGCTTGTCGGGCGTGATTTAATGAAGAAAATGAAAAATAAAGAGAAATTTGTGTTGACGACCAAACTTCTAACAGATTCTTCTGGAAAGAAAATGGGTAAAACAGAGGGTAATATGGTAAGTCTAGATCAAACACCAGAAGAAATGTTTGGAAAAATAATGAGTTGGTCTGATGATCTTATCATTCCTGGATTTGAAATAATTACGAATATTCCAATTGAAGAAATTGTTTCAATAAAAAACGCTATAAATTCTGGTGCAAATCCTAAAGATTACAAGACTAGATTGGCCAAGGAAATAATCTCAATGCTTTTTGATGAGAATACAGCCCAAAAATCTGAAGAAAGTTTTATTAAGGTATTTACAAAAGGAGAAATCCCAGAAGATATCATAGAAATCGAAATGCCACATGGATCTAGTATAAAGGATTCACTCGTAAAAAATAATATTGTAAGTTCTAATTCTGATTGGAGGAGATTGGTCGAAGGAAGGGCTGTTTCTCATATTGGAACTGATGAATTAATTGAAGATATTTATATAAAAGCAGAAAAAGATATTACATTAAGAATAGGTAAAAAGAGATTCATAAAAATAATTGTCAAATAACAATCTTTTTACCTAGGTGTTTCTTTATTGTTCCCATTTATCACCAAAAGGATCTATTTCATCTATGTCAAGAGTAGTCGATTCTTCATCTGAAACTTCCCCACCTTCTTCATCTTCAAGCACAATATCTGGATCAATTACTTTTTCTTCTTCATCTACGATACGATTTCTTATTTTTTTAATTTCTATGTCTTTTGTTTTTGGCATAAATAATTTTATTTTGTTAAATAATATTCCTAGATTTCATATTTGTAACAAAACTACAATCATTTTGCAAATTATTTAATCTGTGGATAAGTTTCTATATGAATTACCTATATGTGCTTGGCAGGTAAGAGCGACCGCAATAGCGTCATATTCATCGTCTAAAGCTTTTTTTACCTTTATTTTAAGCAATAAAGGAATCATTTTTATAATTTGAGCCTTATCGCTTCCTCCGTGTCCAGTAATAGCTACCTTGATTTGTGGTGGACTATATTCATGTATTGGAATCTCTTTTAAACTTACTTCATATGATATGACACCCCTAGCCTCAGCTACTTTCATGGCTGTTTTTTGATTTCTTGTTATAAAAAGAGATTCAATAGCCACTATATTTGGAGAGAACTTCTTCATTATATTATTTATTCTTTGACCTATTTCTTTTAATCTTATATGGAAAATATCTTTTGAGGAAGTAGAAAAACACTCAGAATGTATTAAGACCCCGTCTTCAATTATTGCTATTCCCACCCTATCGTATCCAGGATCTATACCTAAAATTTTCATATTTATTCTGCATTAGTAAATACCCCTTGTACTTCATCGTTCTCTTCCAGGGCTTCTACAAGAGCGTGAAGCTTCTCTATATCTTCATCTTCAAGTGGCATGGTTATATTGGCTTTTATTCCTTCGGCTGTCTTTGTGAAAGCCCAAGATGCACTTCCGGGTGAAGCGAGTTCAGAACTATGCCTTACAAGTATTGCTTTTATTTCCTGTGCTGCTTTATTTCTATTATCTGTAAGAACTTCTATGAGAATTGCTATCCCTCCCGGTCCATAACATTCATATTGAATATGTTCCATTTGCGCACTATTATCTGTGGTGGCCTTCTTAACGGCTCTTTCTACGGTGTCATTTGGCATGTTTTCTTTTTTCGCTTTTTCAATTGCCAATGCCAAACCAGGTGATTTCAGATTTCCTCCGGCTTTTTTCGCTTCTACAGTGATAAATCTTACAAGTTTTCCAAATATCTTACTTTTCTTTGAATCATTTGCTGCTTTTTGATGCCTTATTTTTGAAAATTTATTGTGTCCTGACATGGTTTTTATTTATTATAATAATTTATTTGATTTAATATTCAAATGCTTAAACGATTTCTCCGTAGCGACCCTACCTTTCGGCGTTCTTTCAAGCAATCCTAATTGAATTAAATATGGCTCATAGACCTCCTCGATCGTGGCCTGTTCCTCTGAAAGTGCTGCCGCTATTGTATTGAGGCCCACTGGACCCCCTCCAAACTTTTCAATCATAACTTTCAGTATATCTCTATCAGCACCATTCAATCCCAAATGATCTACCCCAAGCATTTTCAATGCTTTCTCCACAATCTCTTGAGAAAGTGAAGTTTTTTCGATCTGTGCATAGTCTCGACAGCGCTTAAGGAAATAATTTGCTGTTCTGGGGGTGAATCGACTCCTTGATGCTATAGCCTTTATTGCATCATCATGAATATTTATTTTAAGTATTTTCGCAGATCTTTTTATTATCTCCGCTATTTCACCTTCAGTATAGAATTCGAGCTTAAATGTTCCACCGGAAAAGCGGGAACGCAATGGAGAAGAGATCATGGCTATACGCGTAGTAGCGGCGATAAGGGTAAAAGAGGGAAGCTCGAGCTGAATAGTCCTTGCAGAAGGACCCTTTCCGATGATAATATCCAATACCCCGCTTTCCATGGCGGGGTATAGCACTTCCTCAATAGTCTTGTTTAATCTATGTATTTCATCGATGAAGAGTATATCTCCATGTGAAAGATTGGTGAGAATTGAAGCCAAATCGCCGACTTTTAGTATTGCCGGCCCAGAAGTCACTTTCATTTGAGTTTTCGTTTCCTTGGCTATGAGATGTGCCAAGGTAGTCTTGCCAAGTCCGGGCGGTCCATAGAAAAGTATATGTTCCGGGGGGTGTTTTCTCTCTTGAGCAGCCGTGAGAAGTATATAGAGATTGTCTTTTATCGACTTTTGACCAATATAATCAACCCAACGAGATGGTCGTAGGGTCTGATCTAGATATCCTGTTTCCTTGTCGATATTGGAAGTATCACTTGACATAGTCTATAAATTATGCTAGGCTGTGGACACTGACTAATTTTTAGTATATTTACATTATAACATTTAAAACTGACGAATCAGGTTTATAATTCTCTAAACAATATGGCTTGTTTATTCAAGTCATCTGATATAGCTTCGAGGACAATCTGGTCGTATACCTTGTGTATACATACTGGGTTTATCCTTAAGGCTATGTTTAACTTTTGGTGATCGCATTGAAAGTATTGTTTAGAGAATTCTGAACCTGATTTTATTTTTCTAAACTTTTCTTTCCTAATCCCAATACTACTCTATAGTTATAACTCTTTCAAGCTCTTCTAATGATGTAATTCCTTTTAATATCTTTATAATGCCATCTTGTTTCATTGTAAGTATTCCTTGAGGGGCTGATGCCTTCTCTAAATCCTTTTCACTAGGATTCATATCGATAGCAGTGTTCACTTCTGTAGTCAATTTCATTCCTTCATAGATACCGATTCGTCCTTTATAGCCTGTTTGATTGCATTTTTCACATCCTTTCGGACCGAATACATTCTCTGGCATTGGAGGAATCTCATTTTTATCAAATATTGTCTCAATAACCTTATCTATTTGTGTTTTTAAATTTCCTTCAATAGGAATTGGCTTTTTGCAGTTTTCACAAAGCCTACGGACAAGTCTTTGGGCTAGGGCAATATTGATAGCCGAACTCATAATCTTCGAATTTATTCCTAGATCTATAAGTCTGGGGAAAGCTCCTGCGGCACTATTCGTATGAAGTGTGGAAAAGACAAGATGTCCTGTAAGGGAAGAGTTTATGGCGATCGATGCTGTCTCACCATCACGAATTTCACCAACCATGATAATATCCGGATCCTGTCTTAATGCCGAACGAAGTCCTTCTAGAAATGTATATCCTTTATCATTCACCTGTGTCTGTACAATTCCTGGTAAATGATATTCGATAGGGTCTTCTATTGTAATAATTTTTACGGTGGGATTATGAACTTTTTTCAAGAATGCATAGAGGGTGGTGGTTTTTCCAGATCCTGTAGGGCCTGTAGTGAGAAGCATGCCATTTGGCTTCACTATTTCTTTTTCTAGAATACTTAAAAGCTTCGGCGGAATCCCTAATTCTTCCATAGGAACACTTATGGTCTTCGGATTTAGAAGACGCATGACTATGGATTCATTATATGCTCCGGGAAGTATGGAAGTACGAATTTCAATATCTTCATCTTTCACATGTACGCTGAAGCGACCATCTTGTGCATCTTTTTTTATATTCAATTTCAATCCTGAAAGAAGCTTTATTCTAGAAAGAAGTAGGGCATATGTATCCATATCAAAATTAAGTACATTTACAAGCACTCCATCCAAGCGGTAACGCAAACGTATATATTTCTCTTCAGGCTCAATATGTATATCTGATGCATCTGTGGCCAGGGCCCCAGCAAGAATCGTTTCAAGAATTCTTGAAACCCTATATCTTTTCTTCATTGCCAATGTGCTTTCAAGTATGGTGATTATTGTCGGCAAGCCTTTTGCTTTTTCTACGATTGCAGAAATTTCTTCACTGGCTATCTCAAGTGACCCAGCTTTACTTTCATATGCAAATGAAAGATCTTTATATGTATTCCAAGCTTTTTCAAGACTTGCCATAGAGCAGATGAAAAGGGTAGTTGTATATCCTTTACTCTTCAAATTCTCAAGAACTTCCTGAATCTTCGGATCCTCAGGATTTCTTACAGCAACTTTTACTTTCTTGTCCACCAGAGAAAAAGCCGCCATCTTTTTCTCTCTGGCTATTTTCTCTTCTATTAATCTGAGTCCATCTGTATTTATGGGATTTACAGAAAGGTCAATGTATTCTATGCCGTACTTCGCAGAGAGAAGCTGAACAAGCTCTTCCTCTTCATGCTTGAGGAGATCACTCATTTTCCTATTTTGCTTATCTTCATCAAATTGAATCATTTTTTAATTGTTCCTTTTATTATATCGTATAAGGATAATAAGGGATAATTTAACTGCTATTGACTTTTACCTCAGATATGATATAATGCTGGCAGTATGAAAACAATGTTCTTCGTAATAGTGACGGTGGCGAGCATGTTGCTCGCCTCGGGCTGTGTTTCGGCACAGACTCCTCGGACTCACCGGTTCACCGGTGGGCCGGCGATTGCATTGGGGGCTTCCAAGCTTCCACCGACGGTGCCTTACAGTTACAGATTCTCTTCAAATCTGGACGGCTCCAAACAGTCTTGGAGCGAGAAAGGGTCATATCAGTATGTGACCCCGATGTCGGTGTATCATGGTGACGGCACCATCAGTTATACCAACATCGTCACGACCTATAGCTATACCAATAGCTATAGGTACAACGGCCCGGGTAGGTATTACTACCCGGGGACGGTCGATGGAAAGTCAACCGCAAAGCCAGGCACCATTGTCTGGCCTGCGCCGAAAAAACGCAAGTAGGTGCGTCACGCGCAGATTTCACCCAGTATTGTCACTCGAAAGAGAGATGATGCTGGTTTTTGTTTATATTTTTTCTATATATGTTATATTTTAAATATGAAAACAATTATCTCTAATTCTCTTGAAGAAACACAAAATCTAGCACATGATTGGCTAGATTCTTTACCGATTCAGAAAGATGAAGCTACTATAGTTGGTCTATATGGGAATCTAGGATCAGGGAAAACAACTTTCGTACAGGCTGTGGCCAGAGAGCTTGGAATAAAGGAAGTAGTGACAAGCCCGACTTTTGTTATAGAGAAAATATATGAAACAGGACATGCACATTTTGCTCGTCTTATTCATATAGATGCATATCGTCTGGAGAATGGAAGGGAATTACAAGCACTTAATTTCGAGGAATTAGTGGAAAATAAAAATAATTTAATACTTATAGAATGGCCAGAGAATGTGAAAGAGATTTTACCAGAAAATCATTTGAAAATACTTTGTGAATTTATCGATGAAAATTCTAGAAAATTTGAAATCATTTCACCTCTTGCATAAAAGATTATCTTAAGATAAACTTGCAAATATGAAAAAGAATATAAAACATGACATAATAGGTCTTAAAGAGCTTAGGGATAATACCGAGACTTATATCAGAGAAATAGAGAAAGGAAAATCTTTTCTTGTTATGCGTCGTTCCCAACCAATTTTCAAAATTGCACCAGCCGATGAATGGGGAGATACTGGAATGTGGGATACTGCTATTGATTTTAATAAAATGAAAAAAGGGGGAATATCGGTCGTTGAATTACTGAAAAAATTACATACCCCAAATGAATCAAGTCCACAAATTTCTTAAGAAACTTGATACCAAAAGAAGGATTGTTATTATAGACATCTTAGAGAAACTTCAAAGAAAAGATTTCTCCAATCTAGATATTAAAAAACTTAAAGGGGTTTCAAATCTTTTTCGTGTAAGAAAGGGTGAAATAAGGATTATTTATACCATTGCCGAAGATAGTATGATAAAGATTTTAAAAATAGATTTTAGAACAGATACTACATATTAGTATTAGGATTTGGTTTATTTTAAGGTACAATAAAGATATGTCAAAACGTCTTGTATTACTAGACTCTCATGCCATACTTCATCGGGCATATCATGCTCTTCCTGATTTCGCCTCTGCAAAGGGTGAGCCTACTGGTGCTCTCTATGGGCTTACAACAATGCTTATAAAGATCATAGATGAGCTTGAGCCAGACTATATTGTAGCCTGTTATGATCTTCCTGGGCCGACGTATAGACATCAAGCATATAAGGAATACAAAGCCGGAAGAGCTAAGGCCGAAGATGATCTTGTCGCACAGATGAAAAGATCAAGAGATATTTTCAAGGCATTTAATATCCCTACTTATGATAAGCCGGGATTTGAGGCTGATGATATGCTCGGAACTATTGTAGAGAAAATGAAAGATAATCCTGAAGTTGATATTGTCATTGCTTCTGGGGATATGGATACATTGCAACTTGTGAAGGGGAAAAAGGTGCAAGTCTATACTTTGAAAAAGGGAATAAAGGATACTGTTATTTATGATGAAAAAGGGGTTGAAGAGAGATTTGGATTTGGCCCTATACTCCTGCCTGATTATAAAGGACTGCGAGGAGATCCATCAGATAATATTATCGGTATAAAGGGAATCGGGGAAAAGACGGCCACAATACTCATCACGACATTTGGAACTATTGAAAATATTTATAAAGAACTTGATAAAAGTGATGCGAAATTTAAAAAGGCTGGAATTACAGATAGGATTATAAATCTCTTGAAGGAAGGGAAAGAAGAGGCAGAATTTAGTAAAATGCTTGCAACTATCAGGCCTGATGCGCCTATTGATTTCGTTTTACCGAAGAATTTCAAAGAAAATATTGATTTTGGAAAAATATCGGCATTGTTTGGTGAATTGGATTTCAGAACCCTTGGAAATAGATTGAAGACAGTTCTGGGTGAAAGTATTCCAGAGGAAAAAGTAGAAAAAGAAAATGAAGAAAGTATTTCAAAAGAAGAGTTGAAAGAGACTTCCATTGCCCTTTGGATTATAAATTCAAATCTGACAGATCCGAATATTGAAGATATAAAAGAATTTGCCAAGACTAAGGACTTTGCTACTGCTAAGAAAATAATATTTAATGAGCTTGATAAAAGGGGACTTAGAAAAGTATATGAAGAAATAGAGGCACCGATTATTCCTATTATAGAAAAAATGGATAATAAAGGAGTGAAGATCGATAAGGCTTTTCTCAATGATCTTTCTAAGACATATCATATAGAGCTTTCCAAGCTTGAAAAGAAAATATGGGAATATGCCGGAGTAGAATTTAATGTGAATTCTCCGAAGCAACTCGGTGAAATTCTCTTTGATAAAATGGCTTTGACGGCGAAGGGGCTCAAGAAGACCACGGGTGGGGCGCGCTCTACTCGAGAATCAGAGCTAGAAAAACTTCGTGATGTGCACCCTATAGTTCCACTACTCTTCGAATATCGTGAACTTCAGAAATTACTTTCTACATATATAGATACTATTCCGACTTTGGTCGATACAAATAATAGACTACATGCGCATTTTCTACAGGCTGGGACAACGACAGGACGTATGTCTTCACAGGGTCCTAATCTTCAGAATATTCCCATAAAGACCGATCTGGGTAGGGCGATCAGAAAAGCCTTTATAGCAGAGAAGGGTTGTGTTCTTGTTGCTCTTGATTATTCTCAAATAGAATTAAGAATAGCTGCTTTTCTTTCTGGAGATGAGAAATTGATTGAGATTTTTACGAAGGGTGAGGATGTGCATACCGCTGTGGCATCTGAAGTCTTCGAAGTTCCTTTTGAAAAAGTAGATAGGGAGATGAGAAGAAAGGCGAAAGTTATAAATTTCGGAATTCTTTATGGAATGGGTGTGAATGCATTAAGGCAAAATCTCGGAAAAGAAACAGAAAGAGCTGAAGCACAAAAGTTCTATAATGATTATTTTTCTAAATTTTCTGGACTTGCATCTTATCTTGATAAGGTAAAAGCAGAGGCGAAGAGAAGAGGGTATACAGAGACATTCTTCGGTCGTCGTAGATATTTCGAGGGTATTGATTCGAAAATTCCTTTCATAAGAGCTATGGCAGAGAGAATGGCTATCAATGCACCGATTCAAGGGATGAGTGCAGATATTATAAAGATTGCTATGAAAAGAATAGATGAATATTTGATTTCTGAAAAATTACAGAATGATGTTTATCTAATTCTTCAAGTACATGATGAACTAGTGTATGAAATAAAAGAATCAATAGTAGAAAAAGTCATGCCAAAAATAAAGAAAATAATGGAATCTGTCATAGATACAAAAGATATAAAAGGGGTACCACTTACAGCAAATGGGGAAGTAGGGAAGAATTGGGGGGAGATGAAGTAAGTTCCTAATACACTAGGAACTAGGAACATCTGTTTGTCCTCTTTTTATGTCTCAATTTTTATCCTATACTACACCTATGATCTACTTTTACCACGGCACAGACACAGAGAAAGCAAGGGTGAAATCCCATGAACTCATTGATTCTCTTCGAAAGAAGAAACCAGATGCTTCTTTCTTTAAGATTGATTCTCTTAATTTTCTCATGTCTATACTCGATGAATATATAGGTGGGCAAGGTCTTTTTGTTAATAAGAATATAGTTTTATTGGATAGACTTTGTGAAAAGAAGGAAATAAAAGAACAATTTTTAGAAAAAATAAAAGAAATAGCGGAATCCCAAAACATTTTCATTATCCTTGAAGGGAAAATCGATAAGGCGACTGCAACAAAAATAGAAAAGAAATCAGAAAAATTCATTAAATTTGATTTGAATGAAAAAGCTTTAGCTGAAAAAGAAAATAAAAGAAATAATGAATCGAATATATTTGAAATAGCCAATGCTCTAGCCAGAAGAAATAAGAAGGAAATATGGGTACTATGTAGGCAATTTATAGATAGCGGAAAAGTGGTAGAAGAAATACACGGAGTGCTTTTTTGGAAAACGAAGACAATGCTACTCGCAGGCGGTACTTATAATTGGAAAGACAAAGAATTGCTTAATCTTATAGATGAATTAGTGACTGTATATCATGAAGCAAGAAGGGGGGCTCATGAGCTTGAGACGGGACTGGAAGCTTTGATTTTGGGGATTTAAAAAACACTTGATTTATATATTGACTTTGCTTTTTTATTTATTAAAAATTTTAAAGATATCATTATAACCACGTTTTATATTTTCTAATACCCTTTTTTTGCTTATAGAAATTACGCCAGCTAATGAATCTTTCTCTGGTGCCACAATAAGAATACGATAAGATTTATTGTCTCCTTCATGAGACCAAATAAAATTATATAAATCATTTACTTGAGAAAATCTTTTAAAGAGATCGTCTCTAGATTCTTTCGGCCAATCTTTGAAATAGGAAAGGCTTAAGAAATCGTATAAAAGTTTAGAAGGTTTTCTTTTAAAGAGTCTTGAACGAGTCAATATTACAACAATATCTGTATAACCAAGTTCGATTGCTGACTTTAAAGGTATTGGATTGACAACAGCTCCGTCAATATATTTTTCGTTTCCAATAAGAATTTTTTCATTTGATAATGCAGGAATCGTCGCAGAAGCCTTGATCAAATTCATAATTTCATTGGGATTATCTTTTATAGAAATACTATATTCTTTAGCACTTGGAAAATGTATCATACTAAATCTTAAATCAGTTCTGGAATCAATAATATTCTTTATATTGAGAGATGTTTTGCCTTCTGAAAGTATTTTTATAAGGTAATTAACATCCATAATTTTCTTAATTCTAAAAATATTTATGAAATTATGATTGGTAATATGATCTGAATATACTTCAGTTGCTACTTTTGATTGTTTGGCCAAAAAATATGCTCCATTTATTGCACCAGCAGAAGATCCTATTACACAATCGAAGGCCTCGTTAAAGCCAAGCTCTTCTAATGCTTGTAAACATCCCATAGAATAAGAGGCTCTCATTCCACCACCTTGTACGACAAGACATGTCTTTGTTTTTGAATTGTCGACACCTTTTAACCTTTCTTCTTTTCGTTTCTTTAGATTCGATATTATTTCATTATTCATGGAATTTAATGTAATTAAAATAAATCAGTGATTCGAGATAATGCTACTTTATTCATTTTTTCATCACTATGATTATCTATATGGGTAGTCATACAGAGAACAGCTATGTTTGCTCCTTTTACCGCAAACCACATTCTAGGATATTGATTTGGTCGAAGACTAGAATTTGGAACTACTAGCTCGATCTTCCAAAGTGTCCACATGGTATTTTGTGTGACTCGATGTAATTTGGCTGGTGCGATAATCTGCTGAGGTTTTGTAGGATTAAATTGTGTATTACATAATCTTTCAAAGATAGCTATAGCTTCCCGTATAGCACGAAACCGTTTTTCAAAAACAGCAATTTCTTTTTGGATATTGTCGTGGTAGAAAAATTCGATCATAAATCACTAAAATCAGTACCACGATAAAATGCAAGTTCGTAAGGAATCTCCTTTTTTAATTCCGTACCGATATATGGAGCTTCGGCATGAGATAATTCTTCCAATTGTTTACCATTGAGATGACCATACTTAACGACAATTCTATCAAGCATTTCCATTTCATCTTTATCAAAAACTGATATATTGGGTTTGCTAATGCAACGATATACTTCTGTCGGATTATATCCTTCACGTTCTTCGACTTGATCAATGGCGATAGTTTTACTTTTTGTCATTGCATTGGTCATCGTATCGAGAGTGATAGGAAATGGTCCCATTGGTAATGCACGATAAATATCCCCAGTAATTGATTTCTGATTTTTCTCATAAAAATCAAAATCCGCGAAATAAAGTAATTTCGCTAATTTTTTCTTACCACGTATCTCGCCGTTCAATTCCCGGCACAGATAAAGCACAACGTTCTCATACTTTTTATGATTAATGTTTATATTCATAAGACTCTAGATATTTACAGTATATCATAATAGTGCGCCCAGTTGGAGTCGAACCAACGACCCAC
>JBBUAH010000002.1:0-9135 GCA_038058815.1 Patescibacteria group bacterium | reverse complement strand
TCTCAACTTTTAGTAAATATTTATATGAATGAATTTGATCAATATATTAAACATACACTTAGAATCAAATATTATATAAGATATGCTGATGATTTTGTTATTTTAGATAACGACAAAAGATATTTATTAAAAATATTGCCTAAAATTAATCATTTTCTATCTCAACATCTATTATTACAATTACATCCTAATAAAGTCTTTATTAAAACCATATCTTCTGGTCTCGATTTCCTTGGCTGGATACATTTTCCTAATCATAGAATATTGAGAACTTCTACGAAAAGGAGAATGTTTAGAAATCTCAAAGGTAATCCAAAACTAGAAACCATAGCTTCATATATGGGGATGTTAAAGTATGGGAATACAAAAAAGATTTTTAATAGGATTGTTGATATGGTTTGACCACTATGGTTCTCACTGATTTGGCAAATCAATCAATATCGATTATAATTTATCTTATGTTTAAGATATCAAGTTTTATTAATAGATTATTAATAATCATACTTTTAGTTGATTTTGTATCAATTTTTTCGAATCTTCATTTTATTTCTAGAATAATACAAAATACTTTTATCCCTATAATAATACAAAATGTATTTGTAATCTTTAATTTTCCAGGATTTCTTTTAGGATTATTTACAAGTTTGGATGTTTACACCACAACACAAAATATAACAATTTTTACAATCTATACCTTCAAAGATTTTTTATTTTGGATTTTAATATGTCTACTTAGTCTTTTGTTTTATTTGTTTGTGTATCATCTAATTTTTAGAAGAAAATATACAAAAAGTGAGTTGTAGATTGAGGATTGTTGACATTGTTTAATATAAAGTATAATATACCTGTATTACAAAGTATTACAGTATAAAAACATGAGAACAGTATTAAATATATCCTTGCCACAATCACTGGCAGATGAAGTAAAAAAGGAGGTTAAGGAAGGAAAATTCGCTTCTACAAGTGAATTCTTTCGACATATATTACGAGTGTGGAATACAGAGAAACTTTATAGAGATGTACAAGCTTCAAAGAAAGATTTCGAAAAGGGTAATTTTAAAGTCTTGAAATCTTTTAAAGATCTGCGATAATGCATGGATGGAGATTTTATATTCAAATAGATTTAATAAACAATTTAGTAAATTATCTAATGAAATTAAAAGAGACTTTGAAGAGAAAGAATCAATATTTAGATTAAATATTTTTGATTCAAGGTTAAAAACCCATAAACTTCATGGTAAATTTTCTGATTTATATTCATTTTCTATAAACTATAGGTATAGAATTGTTTTTGACTATACTAATAATGGGAAAGATGTTAGATTTCATGCTATAGGTACTCATGATATATATGAATAAGATAACGATCTACACCGACGGTTCATCAAGAGGAAATCCTGGTCCGGGAGGATGGGGGGCTATCATCATATCTGGAAATAATATAGAAGAGCTCGGTGGAAGAGAAGATAATACAACAAACAATAGAATGGAGCTTACTGGAGCGATAAAATCATTAAGGAATATAGAAGCAGGATCTGAAATCTTAATAAAGACTGATTCAGAATATGTAGTAAAAGGAATAACTTTATGGATAAATGGTTGGATAAAGAAGAATTGGAAAACTGCAAGTAAGAAGCCAGTTTTAAATCAAGATTTATGGCAGGAATTATTGGAAGTTTCAAAAAATAAGGAAATAAAATGGCAAACCGTGGCCGGACATGTCGGTATTATTGGAAATGAAAGATGCGATGAAATCGCTACAAGCTTTGCCGATGGGAAACCTACAAAATTATATAAAGGGAGCATTGACAAATATCCTCTAAAGATTGCTTAACTACTTTTTTAGCAAAACTTTATCAAAATTTCATTCTTTTTTTATCAGGATTTTATCTCGCTTTGATAGAGTAGGGTGGTGGGTAATAGAAAAATCAATTTAATAGTCACAATCACTCTGATACTCATAGTCATGATTCGTTTTTGGTTTGTTTTACACAGTGATAGGGAAATATTGATTGGAAAATATGCCAAACAGAATGTAGAAATATTCGGTGTGATATCAGATGAACCTCTTACAAAAGATTTTACTAAGACTTTTACGCTTAAAACAGAGAAGATAAATGAAGAAAATATTGAAATTCGTATAAAAATCCAGACCAATAGATATGCAGAATATGAATATGGCCAGAAATTAAAATTGAAAGGAAAATTATTAGTGCCATTCAATTTTAAAAGTAATAGTGGTAGAACTTTTGATTATATTAATTTTCTTTTGAAAGATGAAATAATTTTCGAAATGAAAAAGCCAAGTATAGAAATAGTGTCAGATGATAATGGTGGATTGATCTCAAAAAATTTATTTAAGATAAAACAAAAATTTCTAGAAAATATAAAAAAGGTTTTAGGTGAACCACATGCGGCTCTTGCTGGTGGATTGGTAGTAGGGGAGAAGAGTGCTTTAGGAAAGGATTTGATAGATGATTTCCGTAAGGCTGGACTTATACATATTGTTGTCTTGTCTGGCTACAATATAACTATAGTAGCTGAATCTATAAGAAGAATGCTTGCTTTCCTACCACGTACGGTGGGGATTGGTCTTGGGGGAATCGGAATTCTCGCATTTGGAATACTTGTCGGTGGTGGCGCCACAGTAGTGCGATCTTGTATTATGGCAGTTATTGCACTTTTAGCCACATTTCTACATAAAGATTATAGCGCTGGTAGAGCTCTTTTTATTGCGGCTTTGATTATGCTCATTCAGAATCCACTTATTTTACTTTATGATCCATCGTTCCAACTTTCATTTCTGGCTACATTAGGATTGATTATTCTTTCTTCACCTATTGAAAGAAGATTAGGCTTTATCACTGAAAGATTTGAAATACGCGGTCTTGTGGCTTCTACTCTTGCAACGCAGATTTTCGTTTCTCCATACATTCTATATATGATGGGGCAACTTTCCATCATCGGAGTGATTGTAAATATTCTAGTCTTACCTATTATTCCTCTCACTATGCTCTTCGTTTTTCTGACTGGTATTTTTGGTTTCTTTTCTCATTTTATATCACAGATAACAGCTTGGATTTCTCATATACTCCTTTCATATGAGCTTTTTATTGTGAGATTTTCTGCAAATCTACCTTTTGCATATATAGAATTACCAAAATTTTCTTTTTGGATAGTTATAGGATTCTATGCGAGCTATTTTGTGGCGTTTGTGAAGTTTTCTTCAATTTTCTCCCAATTCAAATTTAAGAAGAAATCTTCAACATAATTTTTTTTTCCAGAAGGTAGATAATCAGCCACATAAGAGTGTTCCCACATATCTAGGGCGATGATCACAGAACAATCCTGTAATTGATTTATATGTTGTTCTTCTACCCAATTATTTATAAGTGTCTTGTTTTTTTTATCATAATAAAGCATAGCCCAACCGATACCACGAGTAAGTGCAAGAGTTTTGAAATTCTGAAGCCATATATCAAATGAATTAAAATCAGATTCAATTTGTTTCTTTAATTTACTCGATTTTTCTAGAGATTTTGGTCCATTCTCAAAACCAGTAAAATAGATTTCATGATTTCTCATGCCATTATATTCAAATCCAAGCCTGCGAATATCTTGTTTTCCTTCCAATGTATCATTCAAATTCTTCACATACCCCGCATAAAGCTTAAGATGTTCTTCTATTGTCTTTGCGGAAATGCCTTTTAAGGTTGGAATATTAAATTTTATTTCTTCAAATTTCTTCATAATTTTTATTTAGATTTTATTTTGTCTTCATTTCGACTTGTTATGATTCTATCATGAAAAAAATTAAAAGATATCAAAAGTTCATTTTCCTGGCTTTATTATTAGCTTTTTGTGCATTTGGAGTGTATTTTTATCATTTTGAATATAGAAAACCATTATTAGAAATACATATATTTAGTTTAAATAGGGGTCGGTCTGTTTTTATTAGAACACCTCAAAATAAAACTATTTTAATTGGTGGTGGACAGAATACAGAAGTGATTCGTGAACTTACGAAAGTTACACCATTTTATAAAAGAAAAATTGATTATATTATTATTTCAAGTGTTTTACCAGCACAGATTGGTGGGCTTATAGAAGTTATAAATAGATATGAAGTAGAAGAAATAATAATGCCGAAATTAATGGCAACAAGTACAATCTTAACACAATTACAAAAAGAAATTCGTAAGCAAAAAATACATGCAGAAGAAGTTCTAAAGGGAGATATTATTGAAATTGAAAAAGATTTAAAATTAAATATTTTATTTCCTTATAAAGATTTTAAATTTAATAAAACAAGTTTGCCTGAACTAGGATTAAGTCTAGAATATGGCCGAACCACAGCGTATTTTATAGGCAATTTATCAAAGACAATTCAGAAATATATAACAAAGAACTTAGAAATCAAAAATGGTGAAAATATAATTGAATTTTATAATAGTGCGATTGATTCAAAGGTTTCTGCAGAATTGATTGAAAAAATAAAACCGAAGTTTATTTGGAGTACGAAGGAAAAAACTATACATTTTATTTCAGAGGGGGATAGATGGGTGAAAATTAAATAATACCAGCTTTCTTCAGAACAGCGAAAGCACCTTTTTTTTGAATAGTCTTTAAAGCACGTGTGGAAATAGTGATATTGAAAGATTTTTTAAGTTCAGGAACATAAATCTTCTTTTTCTGAAGATTGGGGTATTTTCTGACCATTCCTGTAGGGTTGAATTGAGTAGCACGAGTGCGGTTTGAATATCCACCACCCATCATTGAACCCCTCTTTGTTATTACACAAACTTTAGCCATAGTGATAAACATGCTATCATAAACTCTGTATTTAGCAAGGTATATGGATGGATTAACACTTATAGTTTCAATAATAATACTTATAATGTCGGTGGTAGTGCATGAACTATCACATGGTTATACGGCTGAGCTTCTAGGTGATCCGACACCGCGTCTGCAGGGAAGACTCACATTAAATCCACTGAAACACCTCGAATTATTCGGCTCTTTTATCGTACCCCTCATTACTTCTATGGCTGGTTTTACATTCGGTTGGGCAAAGCCCATACAATGGAATCCATACAATGTAAAGAATAAAAGATGGGGAGAATTTCTAATTGCTCTTGCCGGACCTCTTTCAAATCTCTTCATAGCTATTGTTTTCGGCTTTGTTATACGTTTATTTTGGAATTCACTATCAGCTTCTTTTATTCAGATTTCATCTTATGTTATAGCCATAAATATAGTTCTCGCTATTTTCAATCTCATTCCCCTACCACCACTCGATGGTTCAAAAGTTCTTTTTTCAATACTTCCACCAAGTATGACACGGGTAAGAGAAATACTAGAACGTTATTCAATTTTCTTCTTTTTAATAGTTATTTTCTTTCTTTGGAGATTTGTTGAGCCTATTATTCCTTGGATTTTTAGGGTTATTACGGGGGTGTAATTAATTTTATAAAAGATTTGTTATAATACAATCACTAGAGGTCACATAAACATTTTTCATATCATTTTTTAGTGGTATCTCTCACTCTAAGGATCAAGGGGGTCGATTTTGACTCCTTTGGATAATTACTAATTATTAATTTAATAAAGAAGTAAATAACAATGCAGAACAGAAACATAGAAGAAAGAGTAAAAGATTATCTTGAAATTCGTAAAACAGCACAGGAACTTTATGCTACTTTTAAAAAAGTATATTGCCCCGCTCTAGGCGGAGAGATTCATTTTAATTCCGAAGGATTTAATCATCTCATTTATGAAAGAGCTAAAAAGGAAAGAGATAAAAGAACACAAATACTTAGATTTGATATGTTAGAAAAGACTAAATTCATTCTTGAAACGACTACAACATATCAAGAATATGAAGAGAATATTGAATATAGAAAAGTAAATAGACACGGTAAATTCATCGGAATGAATATTATTGTCCATTGCTGGGGATTTGTTGCAATTGTACAAAAATTTAGAGTAAAGGTGGTGATAATACAAGTAGGAAATGGGAAAATGGAATTTTACAGTGTAATACCTGCATGGTTTATAAGACAGTATAGAGAAATAAGAATGATACAAAACTCCACTGGAGCAGGTTTATTGAATGAAAGTGAAGATGAAGTATTAAAAAATGCCACAAGAAGTGACATCCTTTAATGTGCCTGTCTCCAGCTCAGTAATTGGCCAGATAGGTCTGACGACCCGCAGACACACTTATAGTATATGTCATTCTCATAATAATGCAAGTGATTGAATTTCACACGATTTGCCTTTATATATATAAGTATGCTAATGTAATCTCACATTCAAAATGCATAGAAAGATGAGTAACCACTAGGTGAAAAAGTCAGCTTTCTATAGTTCGTGAAGAATCAGTAAAGTATTTAGGTATTATCAATGTTTTTATTATTATAAATAAATAAATTGCCAACAATAAATCAGCTTGTGCGTAAACACAGAACGCGTTTCAAGAGAAAATCAAAGTCAGTAGCGCTTACGCGTACATTTAATACTATTAAAAATCGTCCAAGATTTTTCCCATCACCTTTTAAGCGTGGTGTATGTATTAAAGTTACGACTAAGACTCCGAAAAAGCCAAACTCAGCAATGAGAAAAATTGCTCGTGTCCGTCTTACAAATGGTATGGAAGTTACGGCTTATGTTCCGGGTGAAGGACATAATCTACAAGAGCACTCTGTAGTACTTCTTCGTGGTGGTCGTGTAAAGGATGTAGGACTTAGATATTCTATAGTGCGTGGAGTATTGGATTCTCTAGGCGTAGAGAAAAGACGAAAGGGTCGAAGTCAGTATGGTAATAAGAAGCCAAAAGAAAGTAAACAGGCAGCTAAGGTTTAATAATATCGACTAAAATAACTATATGAGAAGAAGAATAAAGAATAAGCATATATTGAAACCAGAAATGGTCTATGAAAGTGTAAAGCTTTCAAAGCTTATAAACTACATTATGGAATCTGGCAAAAAGAATATTGCTAGAAAGATTGTTTATGATTGCTTTAATTCATTGAAAGAAAAGGCAAAGACCGAAAATCCATTAGAAGTTTTCGAACTTGCTTTGAAAAACACTACACCAGCTATGGAAGTGCGTTCTAGACGTGTAGGTGGTGCGAATTATCAAGTTCCTAGAGAAGTGCGACCGGAGAGACAGCGCGCATTGTCTATGAAATGGATAGTAGAAGCAGCAAAATCAAAGAAAGGTAAGAAAATGTCTGAAAAGCTAGCAGAGGAAATCTTTTCTGCATCGAAAAATGAAGGTGAAGCAGTGAAAAAGCGTGAGAATACGCATAAAATGGCTGAGGCAAATAAGGCATTTGCTCACTTTGCTTGGTAAAGCTTTGTAATAATTTTCTATTGAGGATTAGTTGATAAATCTATCTTTATAAACAAATCCAACTATCAAAATTACTAATGGGGAAATAAGATTAGAATATGAAGGGGTTCCTTTGCTCGTGATGATGAGGTAAATGCAAAGAATAAGTAATAAACCACCTAATATCATAGAATTTCTAAAAGCCTCCTTCTTCATCTTAAAGAGAGAGCGAGCAGTGATTATCATAAATACCGCGACTACAAGAAGAATAATTCCTTGTATTGGATTAACTATAAGACTAAGTAAACCCATTATAATTGCACCAGCAGCACCCAGCCATAATAGGCCACCAACTATTTGAATAATTGCCGGAGCTTTTCCTGTATAAGGTTTAAATGATTGAGGATTATTTTGATCCATAATTGAATTGTATTATTTATTAATAGTCAAATTATATAACTTATTATCTATGTATACTAATAAGTTATTCACAATTATATTTTCTTAAATAAATCACTTATACACATCTTATCCACGTGAAATAAAATTTTGATAAAATTTTCGTTGTTTTTGTTATTGCCTAAAAACTTTTTTAAGCTATGATAGTTGCATGAAAAAAGATAATAAATTTGAAACTAGTTTAATACTTCCTATTACACCAGAATTTGTTGAAAGGCGAATTTACTTAATTCGTGGATCTAAGGTCATGCTCGATTCAGATCTAGCTGGGTTATATCAGATTGAGACACGTTTATTGATTCAAGCAGTTAAACGTAATGAATCAAGATTTCCTAGTGACTTTTTATTCAAATTAAATCAAAATGAAGCCATTTCTTTGAGATCACAAATTGAGATCTCAAAGAAGGGTCGAGGAGGTAGGCGTTATACACCATATGTTTTTACAGAACTTGGTGTTGCCATGCTTTCATCTGTGCTAAACAGTGAAAGGGCTGTTCAGATGAATATCTACATAATGCGTGCTTTTGTAAAACTTCGTCAGATATTAGCTAATAATGCTGATATTGCTCAAAAAATTAAAGAATTAGAGAGGGGTCAGAAGAAACATGCAGAACATATTCTTATTATATCCTCAACTCTAAAGAAGTTAATGGATGAAGGAACAAATCAAAAGGATGTTATTGGTTTTGTGATTGACCCTGATTAATTTTATACTTTTGCATTTTTCTTGAATTTAATGTAATGTAAATGTTACTTCTTATTATTTCAATTATCAATTAATTTAATTTATGCAACGCGACTATCCATTAGAAAAAGTTAGAAATTTCGGTGTTATTGCTCATATTGATGCGGGTAAAACCACTACATCAGAAAGAATCCTTTACTATACTGGTGAAATACATAAAATCGGTGAAGTACATGAAGGTGAGACCACTACAGACTGGATGGAACAGGAAAGGGAACGCGGAATCACTATTACCGCCGCCGCTATTACTTGTTTCTGGAATCCTTCATATATGCTAAAGGATGATCTTTCTAAGAAAGTTCGTTTCAATATTATCGATACTCCCGGCCATATAGATTTTACTGTAGAAGTGAAAAGGTCTCTTAGAGTATTGGATGGTGCAGTAGTTGTATTTGATGGTGTGGCAGGAGTAGAACCCCAATCAGAAACGAATTGGCGATATGCTGATGAAGGTAATGTGCCACGCCTATGTTTCGTAAATAAAATGGATAGAATGGGAGCATCCTTCGAGCGCTCATACGCATCTATTCTAGAAAGGCTCAATAAAAAAGCTGTAAGATTCCAGATCCCTATTGGCCTTGAAGGTGAACATATA
>JBBUAH010000001.1:4364-24525 GCA_038058815.1 Patescibacteria group bacterium | reverse complement strand
AATACTATAGGCCCTGCTATAGATGATGGCTTTTATTATGATTTCGAATTCCCTGCCGATATGAAAATATCTGATAAAGACCTTCCAGCACTTGAGAAAAAAATGAAGGGGAATCTGAAATCTTGGACGAAGTTTAATCATAAAGAAATTACAGAGAAAGAAGCGAAAGAACTTTTTAAAGACAATCCATATAAAATAGAGCTTATAAAAGAAATAAAAGAAAAAGGAGAAAAGATTACTTTATATACATGTGGAAATTTCATAGACCTATGCCGTGGAGGACATGCCGAAAATCCAGCAAAAGAAATACCAAATGATTCATTCAAACTCTCAAGAGTAGCAGGTGCCTATTGGCGTGGAAGTGAGAAAAATAAAATGCTTACACGCATTTATGGAATTGCATTCGGATCAAAGCTTGAACTAGGTGATTATGAAACAATGAAAGTAGAGGCAGAGAAGAGGGATCATAAGAAGCTTGGGAAAGAATTGGATTTGTTTATTTTTTCTACATTAGTAGGACAAGGTCTTCCACTTTGGACACCTAAAGGAACTCAAATAAGAAATCTTTTAGATGATTATGTTTGGAGTCTACGTCAAATGAAAGAGTATCAAAAAGTTGAAATTCCACATATCACAAAAAAAGATTTATATGAAAAGAGCGGTCATTGGGATAAATTTAAAGATGAATTATTTAGAATTACAACTCGTGAAGGTCATGAATTTGCTATGAAGCCGATGAATTGTCCCCATCATACACAAATATATGCGAGAAAACTCTGGAGTTATAAGGAATTGCCCCAAAGATATGCAAATACAACTACATGTTATCGTGATGAACAATCTGGAGAATTATCTGGTTTATCAAGAGTTCGTGCTTTTTCACAGGATGATGCTCATGTATTCTGTAGAATGATAGATGTTAAAAGCGAATTCTTAAAAATATGGGATATAGTTAATACTTTTTATAAAACTTTTGGTTTTAAATTAAGAGTTAGAATATCAAAATATGATCCATTAAAACCAGAGAAATATCTTGGTAATAAGGATCAATGGATATTAGCTGAAGGTATATTAGAAGATATAGCGAAAGAAAAAGAAGCTGATTTTTTTATAGGAATAGGTGAAGCTGCATTCTATGGACCTAAACTTGATTTTATAGCAAAAGATGCTATTGGTCGTGAATGGCAAGTGGCAACAATACAATTGGATATGAATATGCCAGAAAGATTTGACTTAACTTGTGTAAATGAAAAAAGTGAAAAAGAAAGAATTGTAATGATTCATGCAGCAATAATGGGTTCCATAGAAAGATTTATGTCTATACTTATAGAACACACTGCTGGCAAATTCCCTCTTTGGCTTTCTCCTGTTCAAGTAAAGATAATCCCTATAGCTGATACTCATCATGAAAAAGCATTGGAATTGAATGAGAAAATGAAAAATGCAGATATAAGGGTAGAGATCGATCTTTCACATGATAATTTTGGAAAAAAGATAAGAAATGCAAAAGTCGAACATATTCCCTATTTCATAATCATTGGAGATAAAGATATAGAAGCCAAGAAAGTCACACTAGAAAGCCGTGATGCAGGCCAGATAGGTCAGCTCACAGAAGAAGAGGTACTCAATAAAATAGTAAAGGAAATTAAATCTTATTCCTGTTAAATATCAGATATAGAACCGTGGCAAAGAGTACTAAGATAACAAGTACCGCCACCCAACCCCAAGGTACATTTCTAAGTGAAAATAGAGATGCTGCAGAAAGAGCACTGTCTTGCGTTACTGCTGACTTATTTTCAACTATAGGTTTACTCTCAGTTTTCACTACTGTTTCAGTTTTAGGTGGTACTGTTTTTTTAGTTATATATTTTACAACGGGAGGAGGAGTATATGTATTATTGTAATAAGCTTGTGTAGGAACACCAATAGTAACATTATTTAAACAAACCTGAGTAATAGTTTGATTTCCAGAAGTAATTGTTATAGAAGCAGTCTTTGGACCAGGAGAATGATAAACTACAGCTAAGGAACTGTTATAACCTTGAAGATAATCACTTCCATTCCATCTATAAGTATAATAACCATTTCCACCACTGGCATAAGCATTCCAGACTACAGTAGTCTCTACTGGAGCAAATATAACATTTGGTCTACATGAAATATAAAGTGGTGAATTATAATTATTGTAATAGTTATTATTATAATTATAAATTTCAACAGTATTGCCACAACTTTTAGTAATAGTCTGGCCATCAGAGATTACGGTAACAGATGCATATTTTGAACCAGAATTACTATAGCTCCTATACATACTTGTTCCAGATCCAGAAAGACCATCTGTTCCAGACCAAGTAATATAATAATTTCCATTTCCACCATAAGGCGAAGCCATCCATCTTATATTATCACCGACATTTCCAGAAGAAGGATTTGAATAACAAGAAACTTCGAGAGGACTTGTATAAGAAGTATTATAAGAAGTGGAATAAGGATATGGATAAGGGTAATTTGAAGTTGTGGTACATATATTTTTAATAGTTTCTACAATCAAATTTCCACTTATAGATGATTGACCAAGTATTAAATAAATGTATTTTGTCCCAATGGAATTTATAGATGTTGAAGGAATAGTGAAAATGCTATCATTATAACCATTTCTCTTTAAAATGAGAATGATATTTGCATCATTATCATTGTAATAAAATTTGTAAGTTGAATCATTTTCACTCGTATAAGATGCACCATAAAGAGATATCAATCTAGATTCTGCTTGTGCATAGGTTAGATTTGCCAAACTATCTACTATAATTCCAGCAAATCCAGCACCTCCAGAATTATATGTTTTTCCCGATCCACTAAGTGTATATGTTCCATCTTTTATGGTACCAATATTCATTAAGATTCCACTATTATTTCCTGAATCATTTTCATTTAAAGAGATAGAATACGATGTATTCGTATCTACACAAGAAGTCGACTGAGAAGAAGCTTGCACTTGTGAAGGTACAATAATTATAAACAAAATATAGGCAATAAAAATAATGATTTTTTTCATAAGATTTATACTATATTAGACAACAGTAGTATATAGTATATTAAATCAAATGTCAATAGTTGCCTTTTTAGCGTTTGATTGTATAAACATTTTCCTAGATGGAACATCAGTTCCCATAAGCATATCGAAGACTTTATCGGCTTCTTGAGCATCGTCAATATTGACTTGTTTTAAGATACGATTCTCTGGATCCATGGTAGTTTCCCAGAGTTCCTCTGCATTCATTTCTCCTAGACCCTTATAACGCTGTATAGACATATCTCCATCGTCTTTCCCTATTCCCTTCACCTTCTCTTCTTCATTATAGAAATACATAATATCCTTCCCTTTCTTTACCTTATAAAGCGGTGGCTGAGCAATATAGACATATCCCCCTTCGATCAAAGGTTTGAAATAACGATAAAGAAGGGTGAGTATAAGAGTACGGATATGTGCTCCGTCAACATCGGCATCTGTGGCTAGAATAATCTTATGATAACGGAGCTTGGAAACATCGAATGTATCACCGATGGCAGTACCGAATGCAAGTATTAGATTTTTAATCTGTTCAGAACCAAGCATTCTATCTAGACGAGCCCTCTCGATATTTAGGATTTTCCCACGAAGTGGGAGTATGGCTTGAGTGCGACGATCACGACCGGTCTTCGCTGTACCCCCAGCAGAATCCCCCTCTACGATAAATAATTCTGATAAAGAAGCATCGTGGGATTGGCAATCTGCAAGCTTACCGGGAAGTGTCATTCCTTCCAATGCACCCTTTCTAAGTACACTATCCTTAGCGGCTTTAGCTGCCTTTCTAGCCTTCATGGCTAGAATGACCTTCGAAATAATTGCCTTCGCATCATCTGGATTTTCTTCCAAGAAAGCAGAGAATGATTCTCCGAATACAGTAGATACCGCGCTCTGAGCTTCCACCGACCCAAGCTTGGCCTTGGTCTGACCTTCGAATTGTATTTCACGAAGTTTTACGGAAATCACTACAGTAATCCCTTCAAGAGCATCATCTCCAGTGAAAGTCTCATCACCATTCTTTCCTATATTATTATTTTTAGCATAAGTGTTTAAAGTCCTAGTCAAAGCAGTCTTAAATCCTGTAACATGAGTACCGTGCTCGGCATTATAAGTATTATTTGCAAAAGGTAAAATACGAGCTGAAATATCATCAGCATATTGTAAAGCAATTTCCACAGATTCTATTCCTTCAACTTTCTTTTCTACATAGAAAATATTCTTATGAATCGGCTTTAGGATTTGATTATTAAATTTAACAAGAGATGTCAATCCATTTTCGAAATAGAAAGTCTGTGAAGGGACTTGTAGATTCAAATCATTCAAATAGAATATATCTGAAGAAATATCCAATGAACTGTCTTTATCAAATTTCAATTCATCACCTACATAATCTCGTGCATCGATCACATTTATTCTAAGTCCTTTCACTAGATATGCTTGCTGACGAAGAGAATGTACTATCCTCGTAAAATCAAATTTTACTTCTTTGAAGATTTCAATATCTGGTTCAAATGTAACTATGGTTCCATGTTTCTTGGTCGATGCTATTTTCCTTACATTTGCCTTCTTTTTCCCTTGAGAATATTCCTGTGTATAAATACCTCCATCTTTATGCACCCAGACTTGGGTATATACAGAAAGAGCATTTACTACAGATGCTCCCACTCCATGAAGCCCACCAGAGATTGTATATCCTCCTTCACCGCCAAATTTACCACCGGCGTGGAGGGTAGTCATAACTGTTTCCAATGCTGAAACCTTGGTCGCCTTATGTGTATCGATAGGAATACCTCGGCCATTATCCACTACTCTTATGCGATTGTGTGGAAGAAGTGCCACTTCTATATGATCACAAAACTTACCCATCGCTTCATCGCGTGAATTATCAAATATCTCGGTAATAAGGTGATGAAGACCATCTGGTCCTGTTGTCCCTATATACATTCCCGGACGCTTCCGTACTGGTTCTAGCCCTTCTAGGATCTGTATTGCATCTGCTCCATAACTATCTTTTTTTGCCATGTTTTATTGTTTTTTATATATGAATTATAGCAGATTTTACCTCACCTGCCAATCTTTTTCTTTCGCATCTTTATACACCTTATCCATAAAAGCATTTACTTCAATATCTGTGAGTGTGCGATTATTCGCTTGAAATATCATACGAAATGCCAATGATTTCTTCCCTTCTTTTTCAAATTGATCAAATAAATCCGGACCTTTTATAAGTAATTCTTTTGCAACTGATTGGATTGATTTTTTTATTGTCTCTTCTACATCTTTCACATTTACCGTACTTGGCACAAATAAAGCAATATCTCTTACTATGAATGGCTCTTTTGAAAATGATATAAACTTTGCCCTTGAGCCTTTCTCTATTTTTATTGAAGATATATTCAATTTAATATTTAATTTCTCTAGATTTTTTATATATCCAAGATTCGATTCTATTTTTGAATTCAATTTTTCTCCTATTTCTTTTTCCAATTCTTTTATAAGATTTTCTATTTCACCTTTAATAATTTGATCCTTATTCTTTATCTTTTTTATATATGAAATACCGAAACAGAGATCGAGCTGTTCTCCGCTTTTGGGGAAAGTCTTACCTATTTCAAATATCTGAATCTTATCTAGACCTAGAAGTGGAGCGTTTTTCTCTGAAAGTCTGATAGATTCTGATATATTTTCTACTAGACTTGTACGCAGAAATGCTTTATCAGAAGCAACAGGATGCGCCACTTCTATATCACCTTTATTTGAAAATGTTCTAGTCTGAATCTCATCAAAGCCTTTTTCTATAAAGAAATCCTTTATTTTTTCAGTGATTAGAAATACCTTTGAAAATTCATGATTTGTCTTCACTTTAGGTAAAACACTCTTTATCTTCTCCAGACCTTCTATGCGACCTATTTCATCTATAATATCTTCAGGGATAATAAGATCGAGGCGTTCAAATGGCGGTATGATTTCATATATTCCCTTTTTTGCATTTACTTTGCATTCCAATTTATTAAGAATCTCTATTATTCTCTTTTCTGGAATTGAATAGTTTAAAATTGATTCTATGTTTTTATGGGAAACATAAACAATCCGAGGTTCTGGAAGCTTTTTATATACATCTGTAATAGTACCTATCTTACAATCAGGAGATACTTTCTTTATTATTTCGAGGAAAACAGAAATCCCCTTCGGTACTAGGTGTGAGGTTATTTCATTTTCATATCTTTTAGATGAATCATTCCTTATACCCACTCCTGTGGAAGTCCTACATATAGAAACAGGATTGAAACTTGCTGATTCTAGAATAATATCCTTTGTATCTTTCGTGACTTCGGCTTTTTTCCCTCCTTTTACTCCAGCCAATGCTAAAGGACATTTATCATCTGCTATTATAAGCTCTTGGGATTTCAATGTGATATTCTTACTTGATATATTTTTCCCTTCAAGGGTTTCAAGAATTTCTCCATCTTTAGCAAGGCGCACGGTGATACCACCTTGTACTTTATTTACATCGAAAGCATGAAGTGGCTGACCAGTGTCAAACATTGCATAATTCGTAGCATCGACTATTACACTAATAGATCTGGATCCAATAGCTTCCAGACAATTCTTAAGCCATTCTGGGGATGATGTATTTATGATATTTGTAATAAGGGTAGCACTGTATCTGTTGCAAAGATCTGATTCTATTTTTACAGATATATCTTTACCGTTTTTCGGCAAAACCACTTTTTCAATCCTTAACGTAAGCCCGAGCACGGCGCATAAATCATAAGCTACTCCTCTATGTGAAAGCATATAATGTGCACGATCCGGAAGAACTTTCAAATCAAAAACTGTATCACCCTTTCCATCGATCTTTATTTTTTCAATACCTTCTACTTCAGAAGATTTCAATATTAAAGCTTGTTCGATCTTTTCATCGCTTGGAAGTTTCTCTACAATATGATCTTGTAACCAACTTTTCAGGATTTTCATAATATTAAAATTGATTTATAAATCTCAAATCCCCATCATAAAGAAGACGTATATCGGTAATATTGTGTTGACGCATTACGAGACGATCAATACCGAAACCGAAAGCGAAACCTTTCCAAATAGTAGGATCTATTCCGGCTGTTTTAAAGACATTCGGATGCACCATCCCCGCACCTCCCATTTCTAGCCATTTATCATGCAATTTCATATCGACTTCTATACCCGGCTCAACGAATGGGAAAAAGCTCGGACGGAAACGAATTTCCACACTATTTCCATAAAGCTTTTTTAAAAAATGTTCAATAACACCCTTCAAATGCCCTAAAGATACATCTTTATCAACGAATAAAGCTTCAAGCTGGGTGAATTGGACTTCATGTACAGCATCCGTAGCTTCATTTCTGAAAACCTTTCCAGGAACAATAATAGCGCAAGGCAGACTATCCTTATGCTTTTCTAGAAATCGAACCTGCACAGCCGAAGTCTGGGTACGCATTACTAGCCGATCCTTAGGAGAAGCAGGAGATTCGTTTTCTGAAGCCGAGGACTGTTTGAGCTTCTCTCCGAACGAATGTGAGGAGAGGGCGAGTTTCGCAAGCGAGGAAAATGAATCTCCTGCTTCTCCTTTTGTCTTGACCCAAAAAGTATCCTGCATATCACGAGAAGTATGATCAGCAGGAATATTAAGAGCATCAAAATTATAAAATTCCGTTTCAAGCTCTGGCCCTTCCGCCACGACGAAACCCATATCAGAGAAAATATCTACCACTTCGCGGGTGAATTGGGATATGGGGTGTAGATGACCTTTTTTATTTTCCTTTTTCATCCCTTAAATATATCAAAAATAGCTATTTCTAGCTACTTTTTAAATTTCGTCTCTAGTTTTATATTATTTCAGTAATTACATCTCCAAACTAAACTCTATAAGTTTTTCCTTAATTATTTCATCTCTTATTTCAAATCCTGGCAAGAATTCCACAACCTCTTTATAATTTATACCTTCAAAATATGCTAGCTGACTTCTGAAAAGCTTTTCATTGAATACACTGCCGAAAATTTCCCTACCTTTTTCTGAAATTTTACTAATAGAAAAATTATTTTTAATAATAAAATATAAATCCACATAATCCTTCCATTTAGCTCTTTGACCCAAAGCAAAAGCTTTCATAGATGCGAGAGTTAAAAGGTCTGGAATTTTTATTCTATAACCAAAGTTATCAGAGTATATTATATTATAAGGAAAATTAAAAAAAGTAACTTTTACGCCATTAGTGATAAGTGTGAGTTCGTCAAGTCTATTGACAATTACTTGATCGATCGCACCAAAGGAAGAAATTTTGTTTAAAATGCTTTGGTTACTAAATGCCTTACCTGAAAAAAGATCGAAATCTATTGACCTTCGATGTCCAAGGTGAAGGGCGATAGCCGTGCCTCCAACCAATCCAAAATCTTCTGAAAAATTTGCTATTAGCGGTAATAATTTATTTTGTTCATTAGTAAGGATTTCTTTATGCATATTTATTGAAATATAATTGGAAATAATTTTTTATTTCTGGGCGATAATTCTGCCTGTCAAATTTATCAGGCTTAGATTCTTTTTGAAAAATTTCAGCAGTCTTTTTGACACCTAAAATATTAATCATTTCTTGTACATCATTCCAATTGCCATAATTTAGAACATGCTCCACCACAGATTCTTCAGAAAGTTTATCTAAATCCTTTACATACCAAACTAAATAGGGTTTTTGCTTGATAAATTGTTGTATTGTCATGTTGGTATTATATCAAAAATAGCTATTTCTAGCTACTTTTTACTCTGGAGCCACCTCCCAGATTTGAACTGGGGCGATCCCGTTTACAAAACGGGTGCTCTACCAACTGAGCTAAGGTGGCAATTATTTTATTTTCAACACTTCTTCATCCTCCTCCGAAATCCTCTTCAAATATACTGAAGCACCTCCATTTTTATTTATTTCTCCTTTTCCTCGAACCATATCTATTACCTTTTTTGAATGTGGATATGCATGAGCTTTCTTGTGAATCCATATATAAGCTTTTCTCACCCATGAAAGAATATGATAAGCAATCCATTGAATAAGTGCAATAGCACTACGCTTATTTATATATGAAATCATTTTCTTTATCCAGAGATATGTACTATATACACCGTCATTCGTAATATCGGTCAATCTAGAAAACCAAGATTTTTTACCAGAACGTATTTCAGAGCGCTTCATTCCTATCATACCGACAATGCCAAGGAATGCTATATAAAATGAGATTATGGTTGTAGTCATAAAGACAAAATTAACTTTCTAAAACTTTGAAACGTTTAAATCTAGCAACAGCGATTTTCTCACCAAATTTCTGTACAGCTTTCTGAATAAGTGCTTCTATGGTAAGCTCGGGATTTTTTATGAATACTTGATTTAAGAGTACCATTTCACTGAAATATGTTTCTATTTTCCCTTCTAGGATTTTCTCTTGCATATCCTTAGGTATTTTCTTCGGACCATCTTTCATTTCTTTCATGAATACTTCCTTTGCAGTATTTATATCTTCCTTCGAAATATCTTCTTTCTTTAGAAATTTAGGGTTTGAAGCGGTGATATGCATAGCAATATCTCTTGCTAGAGTCTTAAACTCTTCATTATCAGAGACGAAATCTGTTTCGCATAGAAGTTCTATCATGGTAGCTACATTACCTGTAGAGTGAACATAGGCCGCCACAGTACCGGCACGGAATGTTCTATCTCCTTTTTTTGCAGATATTTCGCCACTTTTCTTCTGAAGAATAACTAGAGCTTTCTTCATATCTCCTCCTGCTTCTTCAAGCGCCTTTTTACATTGCATAACGGAAATACTAGTTGTATCACGTAATTCTTTTATTTGTTCTGTGGTGATCATATTAAATTAAATATTGTATGATTTTACTATTTCACGAACGAAAAACTGTATACTTGATTGAGATGCGTCATTTCCGACTATGGGGTATGTTACTTCTTTTAAATTGCAATCGGAACCAGAAAGAGCTATGACTGGAATTCCCATATCTTTTGCTTCCTTGACTGCATTTTTTTCCTTTTTAGGGTCAATAATGAAAAGTGCCTTCGGAAGTTCTTTCATAGATACCACGCCTGAGAAAAAGCGTTCGAGATTGGCAATCTCTTGATCTATAAGAAGTCTTTCTTTTTTCGTATACTTTGCTAATTCACCTTTTTCTTTTTCTGAATTAAGACGCTCTAGCTTCTCTACTCTCTTTCTGATTTGTGCGAAATTTGTCAATGTTCCTCCTATCCATCGCCCATCCACGTATGGCATATTTATAGACAAAGCATTCGCCTTTATAGCATTTCTAGCTTCACTTTTTCCACCGACAAAGAGTATCATTTTCTTTTCCTTTGCTATAGCTTTCACTATTGCCTTTGCCTTTTCTAGCAAATCATTTGTCTTTTCTAGATCAAATATCTCTACTTTATTCTTTATTCCAAAAATAAAAGGCGCTACAGTGGGATGACGTCTAGATCTAGAGAAACCGAAATGCACTCCTGCCTTGAACATGTCTTCGATTATCGGTTTTTGAGTCTTTATATCTGTGATTATTGCCATAATTTATGTAGAGAGAGTGTAACAAATAAGGCTTATTTTTGCAAATTTTGTAGATATTCGATTATTGGATCTAGCTTACCATTCATTATGCTATGTATATTACTCCATGATTCCTTCACTCGATGATCTGTAATGCGATCTTGAGGGAAGTTATAGGTACGGATTTTCTCCGAACGATCTCCTGTTCCTATTTGACCCTTTCTATTTGCACTAAATTTCTTCGCTTCTTGTTCTTCTTTCAATGCTTCAAGCTTGGCCATAAGTATAGACATGGCTTGTTCACGATTTGCTGATTGACTTCTTTCAGCTGTAGCACGTACATCTATGCCGGTGGGTATATGCAAAATACGCACGGCTGTCTCTACTTTATTTACATTCTGCCCCCCTTTTCCTCCAGCTCTAGAGAATTCCATATGAAGATCGGCAGGGTTTACTTCAAATTTCACTTTCTTTCTTATGGGTAAAATAGCTACAGACGCTGTAGAAGTATGGACTCGGCCAATTTTCTCTGTTTCAGGAATTCTCTGTACTCTATGAACACCTGTTTCATATTTCAAGGCATTAAATGCTGTTTTACCCTTTATTTCAAGTACCGAGTCTTCGATAATCCTCGTAGACCAACCTTGAGATTCTGCATATTTCTTATACATTTGAAATAGCTCTTGTGCGAAGAGTGTCGCTTCATCTCCCCCTGTACCAGCACGTACTTCGAGTATGAGTTCTGTCGGCAATTCTATTTCTTCTTTTTCTGATTCGATTATTATCTTTATTTGTTCTTCAATATTTTTCTTTTGCTCCTTGATAGAATTAAGATCGTTCTGAGCTAATTCTTTCATTTCTTTCATTGAAAAATCTTTTTCCATCAATGATAAAAGCTCAGCTTCATTTTTCATAAGTTTTTCATACATTTGCGCAAGATATGCTGTCTTGTGATTTTTCTTGTATTCTTCTAGGTTCATAGTTATCAGATTAAGGCAAAATTGGACTTGCTTGCTTGCGTTCGGAGGCTCTTTTATTTGTTCGCAAGCGAAAAATAAAAGACCTCCTCACCGCGTCAAGTCTCAATTTTGCAAAGAGCTTCCTCCCTGTAGGCGAGCCAATTTTGCCAGAAAGTTAACCCTTCTTCACAGCCTTTGACTGACGAGTCTTAAACTTTTCTACACGACCAGCACTATCGAGAGTCTTTTCTTGATTTGTATAGAAAGGATGAGAAGCACTAGAAATTTCCACATGGTATGCAGGGTATTCCTTGCCATCTGTCCATTTTATCTTTTCTGAAGTTTTAATAGTAGAAGAAATAAGAAACTGAGCTCCGTTTGAATTATCAACGAAGATTACAGGTCTATATTCCTTGGGATGTATATCTTTCTTCATGAAAGAAACTTTATCATAATCCCTGTAAAGGGTCAATCATCGTTCTCTGTATAGTATCTGCCTTATTCATCACTTGAACTCCATATGTATTATTTATAGACTTTGTACTACATGATTTTCCAGAATAATATCTACAAGCGGCATTCTTTTCTCCAGTATAACTTCCAGCATATGCGCCAAGATCAGTAAGATACATAGCCGAAGCCATAAATGCATCTGGTGGTGACCAAGGATTCGGAATACCTACTCCTAGAGCCTTGGCAATGCGATCCTTAAGAAGCATCCATGTCGAAGCGATAAACTGTGCAGGACCCATAGCTCCACCCCAGCCGACAGACTGCGGACATGATATTAATGTTTTCATAGGATCAAGACCTAAAGAACGAGTGATATCTAAGAATGAAGAAACATCTCTATTAGGATTCATCACATTTGAAAAAACATTACCAGATTTTGTGCTGACGCCCGCTCCAGTATTCGTATCTGATAAATAGCATGAACCGACATTTTTACCCAAAGCTGATTCTTGGGTCAATATTGCAAGAAGAAATGCAGGTCTTATACCAGTGACCTTGGAAGCTTGCTGTGCGTAGGCAAGTGCCTTTTCAAAAGGAATAGCTTCAGCATCCCTAAGTGCAAATAGCGCAGCACGAATCTGGGCAGCTTTCACCTTTTTTTCAGCTAAAATTTGAGAGTATGTCTTTTCACTACTTTTACTGATACTTAGAAGTTTTTGTTTTTGTGCTTCATTACTTTCTATATCCTTTTTATCATTTTCAATAGCTATGCGTGCATCTGTTTCAGCATTCTTTCTTTTATCTAAATTACTTTTTTCTGTCTCTGTCTGTGCTTTATCATTCCTTATCTGTTCAAATGTAATCTTTAAAGATTCTTGTACAGATTCGAATTTATCTATATCAGAAAAAAGAGCTGATAAATCATCTTTTGCAAGTAATAATTCGGGTAATGTATATGAATTAGCCTCATTTGTTTTACGCATTATTTGAGCCAATGTTTCTCTGCCCCTATCAATACGATCATCTAATGTATTGATCTTTTCTTGCTTTTTATTTATATCTTTTCCTAATGTCTCAATAAGAATATTCTTAGCTTTTATATTTAATTTTGCTACTTTTATCTTAGTATTTAAAATCAAAATATCACGCTGTAAAGATGCACTTTGATTTTGTGCATCTTTTAATATTGCTTCTGTTTCTGCCTGTTCTTTCTCTACTTGTATAAGTTCAGCTTGTAATCTAGCTTCTCTTTGAGCTGGTGTTTCTGCTATCTGAGCATTGGTATATACAGGAAAAACAAGAATGCTTGCAAGAATGGTAAAAAGAATAACAAAAAAGACCTTTATCATTGATTTCATAGGTCTTAATTGTATCATTTATTTTATTTCTTTTCTTCCTTTTTCTTTTCTACCTTCTTTTCCTCTCCTGCCTCTGGAGTAGCTGTCTCTGCTCCTGCTTCACCTTCTTTAGTTTCCTTACCTTTCTTTTCTACTTCTATTGCTGACATATCGACTGGCTTTACTTCTTCTACTTCTTCTTTAGCTTCAGAGACTGAAGCGACTATTTCATCTTTTCCCGCTATCAAAGTAACGCCTGGAGGAAGTACTATATCCTTAGCTGTAATAGTACTTGAAAAATCAATAAGTGATGAAATATCTACCTTTAATTCATGTGGTAGATCTTTAGGGGCTGCCTCTATCTCTAGATCTCGAGCAACCTTCACCAGAATAGCTCCTTTATCCTTCACTGCTGGAGAAATTCCTTCGAATATAAGTGGAATATTGACCTTAATTTTCTTTCCCTTCTCTATGACATAGAAATCAGCATGGCGTGGAGCTCCTGTCACTGGATGTACATCTATATCGTGTATCAGAGCTTCATGCTCGTTCCTTCCTTCTTTTAGAATAATAACGGATGATTCTCCAGCTTTCTTGAAGACTTTAATAAAATCAGTCAAAGAAACTATGACCGAGGTAGATTTTTCCTTAGGACCATAAAAGACAGCTGGCATTTTCCCAGATTCTTTAAGAGTTTCAGACTTTATCTTCATATCTCTCTTTTCTACGTTTAATGTAAGCATGCACACTACTGTATTATAATACTGTCAAAAAATCAAGTAATTATTATGGAGAGACTATATTGAAATATGAAGCACTTATAGGATTGTGTCCTAATCCATCCTTTACTATTATACGATATTTACCCGCTGAAATAGTAACAGGCTGGGTGAGAGCAATATCACTATATACATTTCCAACTGTCCATATAAAGCTTCTAGCAGAGGAGCTCAGATTATAAGCAATATATCCAAGAGAAACATTACCATTTTCATTCAAAAGACTAATTCTAAAAATAGGATAGCCAGGATACACCGTAGATAAATTATCTGCAGTCCAATTTATAGTATATTGATTACCGAGAGTAAGAATCTCTCCACCATTAGGATTTAGAATGGATATAGAAGGATCTGATCCAGGAGTAGTAATTGTAAATGTTTTATAGACTGTACCTATACCATATTGAGAATTATCTATAGTAATACGATATGTGCCTGGAGGAAAATTCGGTATGGGAAAAAAAACACAGGAGCATATCCAACTTAGACCACTTATACCACCAGTATAAAGAAAACCTATAGGTGAACCACTTTCATTAGCAATCCTAATAATATTAGAAACGGTAGAAAAACCAGTACCAAAAATAAGTACTCTTGTACCTGGAGGTGCAGAAGAAATAGGCGTCATTCTTGGAACAGAATTAGGAGAACCAGCAACAGTATTTAGAGAAAATGCATTAACAACAGGATTGATATCTACAGTAAATATGAGAGTTGTAATATAGCTCGCTGGAATATTTCCTGAAGAAGAATATCTTATTAAAAGCGTATGATCACCACGAAAGTCAATAGTATAGAATGTATTTGCATTATAAGGAACATAAGCCACACCATCGAGACTATATTCCATTCCATCTTTCATACCTTGTACAGTATTATTTATATCATCAACTATTACATTTGGAGGTGATGGTGGCGGTACGAGAGAGAGATTTGGTGTTTCTGTCACACAAGCTGAACCATTCCAAACTTGTGAAGAATTACAACCTTCTTGAACATTCAATTTCTTTACAACCCCTTCATTCCCCATATATACTGGATATCCATCCATTTTCAAATATGTAAAAAAAGTGGCACCTTCACCATCTGGCTTTGTATCATCATAATAGTAATAATAATGAGATCCATCAATAGATTTTGGAATTGCAGAAAGAACTTTTTTATCAACCAATTCCTGCATACTTTGTTCATAAAAACCATCACCTTCTTCAGCTATTAAATTTCCTTTAAAATTTCTAGGCATTGTGCCATTATTTTCATAATAAAGCCTAAGTGCAGTACCCACTTCGCGTACTTCTATTTTCTTTTTTGTATCCATAGCTCGAGCGCGACTAGTATCCATAAATGCATACATAACAGAAGAAAGCATGGCAATTATAGATATGACAACCAATAGTTCTATCAGAGTAAAACCATAAGAATTATTTTTTGATTTGAAATTTATTTTATGCATAAAAAATATTATGGTATTAGATACTTTATTATAATAAAAGTCACAATTATATTTGAAATTATAGTAAAAGTCATGACTACATAGACAGAATGTGGTAGTTTAGTCTGATGATGTTTATGATAAAAATGACGAATATTTGATTTTATTTTTTTAAAAAGATCTTTCATAAAGATATAGCTATTAAAACAATAATAATATTCATAATTATAACACCAAGAAGGATTTTTTGCGCTATAGTAGGCGATTCTGCCAAACCACTTCTTACAAGCCATCCTGACATGCTTTTCTTTTCTTTTTCTATAGCTAAAGCTCGTAAGTATAATGCGGAATTACTAATATTATCAAGATTTGTAGAACCATCTGATTTTTTCAAACCAGAAGAATCCACTAACTTGATTAGTTTGGCTTCACTATAGTCAATGGGTTGTTCATCAAATTCTACACCTTCAATATTGGACATGAATATATTATATCACAACATTATTTCTTGGAACTCTGCCCTCCAAACAATCAATAATATTCTGTGCGGAAACTCTGGCCATTTCTAGACGCGCTTCCATGGTTCCAGAAGCAATATGTGGAGTAAGCACAACATTTGATAGTTTCGCAAGACCTTTTGTAAGTTTCGGTTCAAATTCATATACATCTAATCCTGCACCTTTTATTATTCCCTTTTTCAAGGCATCTACAAGCGCAAATTCATCTATTACGGGTCCTCTTGATGTGTTTATAAGATACGCCGTATTTTTCATCATTTTCAATCTTTCTGCATTCATAAGATGATGTGTAGAATCTAAAAGAGGTACATGAATAGACACAATATCTGAAATTTTCAAAACTTCTTCGACAGTATGGTAAAAGGTAGCACTATCTTCTGCCTCCAATTTCTCATTTCTTATAACATCGTAATAAATAACTTTCATACCAAAGCCGAATTTCCCTTTTCTGGCAACATTCGCGCCAATGCGCCCTGTACCGATAATTCCTAATGTTTTACCTTCAAGTCTATCACCATGAAGAAGCATTGGATCCCAACCATGATATTTTCCTTTTCTCATATATGAATCCCCCTCTACTATACGGCATGTAAGTGCTAGAATAAGTGCCCATGTATGTTCTGCCACACGCTCGGCGCCACCACTTGGCGTGTTCGTCACTACTACGCTCCGCGCCTTCGCTTCTTTTATATCTAGATTATTAAAACCTATTGCGAAATTTGCATAAATTTTCACTGTTGATGCATTGTTCATAACTTCTGCATCTATGGTATCAGTAAGAAGCGTTAACACTGCATCATACGGCTTCTTTTTTAGAGCTTTTATAAGTTCTTTTTTTGTAATTGGTCTATCTTTTGGATTTATATCTATTTCATATCCTTTTTCTTTGAGCATATTTATTCCCACTTCTGGTATTTTTCTTGTTATATATACTTTTTTCATGTTTTTTTTATTTTTTTATTTTAGCAAAATTGGACTCGTCGACTTGCGGTCGGAAGTCCCTCTTTTTGTCGCGCAAGCGCGAAAAAAGTAGGGCCTCCTCCCCGTGCCGAGTCTCAATTTTGCAAAGATCTTCCTCCCTGTAAACTCGCACGATTTTACATATTATTAAATAATTTCAACTTTTCTTCTACAACTTTCTGCATGGCATTTCTTGCACCTTTCAAATATTTATATGGTGATATTTCATCTGGATTTTCTTGTAATGATTTCATAAGTCCGACTCTATAAGCTACACGTAGTTCGGTATTTATATGAATTATAGAAATACCAGCTTTTATTGCCTTTCTTATATCATCATCAGAATTTCCAGATGCACCATGAAGTACTAAAGGTACATTGATTGCATCCTTTATTTCTTTTATTCTGGAAATATTTAATGCAGGTTCTCCGCCTTTTACCATACCATGAATATTTCCTACTGCCGGAGCGAGTATATCTATTCCTGTTTCTTTTACAAAAGATTTTGCTTCTTCTACAGTAGTGAGTTTCCCTGCACCGTCTGGAATTGTATCCAATAATTTTGAAGATTTACCTATAAAGCCAATTTCAGATTCTATGAGAATATTAGGATTTTTGGTAGAGGAATTCAACCGCGCATATTCTACACATTTTTTCGTTATGGAAACATTTTCATCAAATGGAAGTTCTGTACCATCAAAAATTACAGAATCAAAACCCGCGTCCACCGCTTCCTTCACCCTATCGAAAGAATATGTATGGTCAGCATTTAGGAAAACTGCTTGTCCTGTAGCTTCACGATACGCTTTTACCATAGCAGAGACTTCATGAACACCGATAAAATCTCTTTCCCCTTCCGAAACACCAATAATGACTGGAACATTTATTTCTTTGGCAGCAAGCACTACAGCATGGAAACCATCGGAATTGGAAATATTGAAATGACCAATAGCTATGGAATGTGCTTGTGCATACTGTATGCATTCTTGTAAATTTTTCATGTTATAATTCTACCATATATGTTTGATAGAGAAATAGAATTTCTTGCAATTGGGGATATCACAACTGATGCCTTTATCCGTATAAAGGAAGCTAATGTTCATTGTCGTATAAACACATCGGATTGTGAATTATGTATGAAATTTGGTGATAAAGTACCATTTGAATATGTAAAAGTCATAAAAGCTGTTGGAAATTCTGCAAATGCTGCTACAGCAGTATCTAGACTCGGTATTCGCTCCGCTCTCATTACCCAGATTGGGAATGATCAAAATGGTAGGGATTGTCTTGAAAAATTAAAGATTGAAAAAGTAGATTCAAGATTTGTGAAAATACATAAGGATATGCCTACAAACTACCATTTCGTACTTTGGTATGAAGCGGATAGGACAATTCTCGTAAATCATATTGAATATCAATACAAATTACCAGAAATCAAATTCCCTCCGAAATGGATTTATCTAAGTTCTCTTGCATCGAATTCCCTAGAATATCATAAAGAAATTATTGAATATTTAAAGCAGAATCCGAATATAAAACTCGCTTTTCAGCCTGGAACATTTCAGATGAAGCTTGGAATAAAAGAATTAAAAGATATTTATAAAAGAACTGAAGTCTTTATTTGCAATGTCGAGGAAGCGCAGAGAATACTTCAGACAGAATCAAGAGATATAAAGACATTATTGGGAGAAATGTATACCTATGGTCCGAAAATAGTACTTATCACAGACGGACCTCAAGGCGCTTATATGCTTGATGGCGAGCATTTCTATTTTATGCCAGAATATCCAGATCCTAAACCTCCTTTAGAACGCACTGGCTGTGGTGATTCCTTCGCCGCCACCTTTATCTCCGAACTCATGTATGGAAAATCCCCTCTAGAAGCTCTAGTCTATGCTCCAGTAAATCCAATGTCCGTCGTCCAATACGTCGGTGCACAAGAAGGTCTTCTAAATCAAGAAAATATGGAATGGTGGCTTAAGCGAGCGCCAGTAGAATATAAGCCGAGAGAGATTTAAACATATGCTATAATCACAGTCATGGACAAAAAAAGATTAACAATTAAAGAGATTCACGAAAATATAGAGGATCGTATATCAAAAATTAGTAAAGAATTCCGGGGAGGTTTTGAATTTATAAAGAAATATCCAAAATCCGTGAGTATTTTCGGCTCATCTAGGCTTTCTCATGATAATAAGCATTATTTGGATGCTAAGAAACTTGCAGAGAAAATAGTGAAAGAAACTGGATATAGTATAATAACTGGTGGTGGTCCAGGAGCTATGGAATCAGCAAATATGGGTGCTAAGGAAGCGGGTGGTGCTTCTGTGGGTCTTAATATTAAGCTCCCTCATGAACAACGCCTAAATCCTTTTACTACTGATTCTTTTCAATTCGAATATTTCTTCACAAGGAAAACTATGCTTACATTTTCTGCTGAAGCATATGTATTTTTCCCGGGAGGATTCGGTACTTTCGACGAACTTTTCGGTATTTTAGCTCTTATTCAGACTAGTAAAATTCCCCATGTTCCTATTATTCTTTTTGGTAGTGATTTCTGGAATGAATTTCGTAATTTTATTTCTTTAAATATGCTAGAGAAAAATCATTCTATTGAAGCGAAGGATATGGATCTTTTTATTATTTCTGATTCTTATGATGATGTTATTGAAATTATAAAGAATGCCCCTGTTTCAGAATGGTGGAAGATGATGGATTAACAAAAAACACTCTTTCGAGTGCTTTTTGTTTGAGTAAGACGAGTGAGTATTACCAATTCCCTCGTGATTCTCCTCGATCGAAATTCTTTCGAGGTGCTCGAGGCTCCATTGGTCTTGCCTCATTTACTGTGAGGTTTCTTCCATCAAGTGGTTTACCATTGAACATGTTGATAGCATTGTCTGCTTCAGTGTCAGTAGCCATCTGGACGAATCCGAAGCCCTTTGAACGGCCTGTCATCTTGTCCATAATAATACTGGCTGATTCAACTGCTCCGGCAGCAGCGAAATGTGCCTTGAGAGCATCTTCGCTTGTACCGTATGAAATACCTCCTACATATAACTTCTTTGCCATTTTCTTTACTTTAACCCG
>JBBUAH010000001.1:0-4354 GCA_038058815.1 Patescibacteria group bacterium | reverse complement strand
AATTTTCTCCGAGAAAATCTCGTCCAACAATAGACTTCTTTGCCATTTCTTTTAGTGTTACCTCGTCTTTAAATAAATAAACGTAAGCGACTAGGAAAACTTACTTCGAGTATGATACAGGAAGAGTGATAGGAAGTCAAGATTATATCTTAAGGTTTATTTCAGATTCGAAAGTATATACTTCACATACTCATCATAATCTCCAATATTCTTTCTAACATTCTCTACGAAGATTGCAGGTTTTACATCTTCGTACTGATGTACTATACGATTTCTCAATCCGACTGATTTACTTATTTCATTTGCAAATTCTAATGGTAAAATAGAGTTCTCTCCCAAGGTTGTAAAGGTACTTTGTAAATCATCAGGAATGCCAAATCCTCCTTCTTTGATAAGATGATGGTTTATATCAATAGCATAATCGACTATGAGTTGAAAATATCGTTCTAAGGCAGCTAGATCATCATCAGAATGAACAATCTCATCATCAGATAATCGGAGTTTGTTTCTAATTTTTTTGAGATTTTCTCTTATATTTTCAATTTTTGAAATAATAAAAGTTTTTTCAATGGGCATAAAATTTAAATTATTTATTTATTAAACACCATATTCTTTACATAATCGATCAAATTTCATATCATATAAAAACATATTCTCATGCAATCTTTTTATTGCATAGGAAAAAAAAAGAGGAAAAAACATTGAATTCTTTGAAAATAGGAGCTTAGCTTTTTTCATTATTTGATACATAAATGCCGGCGAAGTTTTATTTAAATAAACAACATCAACAGCTTCAGTACTAAAAAAATGTGCCAATTCACTACCGATAGATAATTGATCATCAAATGAAAGGGGTTCGTTTTTTGTATAGGCAATATCTACATCACTTTTTTTGGTAGCTGTATTATCAGCATATGATCCGAAAAGTACAATCATATCGATATTGTATTTATGGGCTAGTTCGGTAGCTTTTAATTTTATATTATCTATATTCATGATTAGATCATAACAAAAATCATTTAATTATTCAACTCATATTACCTATTTCTTAATCTTAGAAAGCTCAATATCCGCTTGGCGGAATTTCTGCCATGATTTCTCTAATCGAAACATTTTTCCACGCGCGTCCATATAACGATGCGAAATATCTTCTATAAGGTCAGCTGGGAGTCTATCTCCATATATTCCTATCACTTGTTCTAGATACACTATCATTTTATTGCAACCATGCATGGCTTTCTCCAGTGTAAGAACTGCCATTTTAAAATCTGAAAAACGCATACCGTGGGATTCAGCTATAAAAAGTGGAATTGAAAGAGCACAATTTGTCATTCCTTCTAATAAATCGTACTCAACCTTCACGAGTTCGGGCTTTATGTTTTTTGAAAAAAGTACGGCACATTCAAGTGTCTTCTGATATATTTCTAAATCTCTAAAACTTCTTATTGGTTTTTTCGGTTTGAATGTAAACATTAAATTATTTTTGCTTTAATTAAATTTTCTTTGGGAATTTCTGCTATTGTACCATCTTTGAATCGCACATTCCTCTTTCGTTTTCTATTGAGTTTCTTCACCACATGTAAAGGAAAGAATTCAAAATAATCTTTTTCATCAAACCATGCGCATTTGAATTCGAAAAGTCGTAATCCTGTAAGCCGACTCATGGCCATAGCATACCATGTGAGTTGTTCTATTGGCTGTTCCTTTACCGCGTTTGGCTTGTAGTCTAGTAGATGCACGCAACCATTTCTGATTTGTATAAAATCAATGTGGCCTGTAAGCAATCTCGGGAACGGTTCGGGACGCTTTTTGCCTTTCATGGTAACAAATCCTAAAGTCCCGAATTCAGAACCGGCAATGTCGGCACTGGGACGCTCGGTTACTTTGAATTTAAGTACATTCTCTAAATGTTCTACATCTTCGCGTCTTATATATACTGGAACTTCTGTGGCCACGGTGCATGAATCATTTGCTATGAAAAATCTTTGAAGCTCCTCATGTCGATGTTTGTTCTCGAACACAGAAGGCAAGACAAATTCGGCAAGGTGGTTAGCGAAGTTATTCTTAGCTTTCACAATCATATCCGCCTTATCAAATTTGCTTTTTATCTCCGACATTCGTCCTCCTTCTTGGAAATATTGATGCGGGGTCTCGGAAGAAACGCTATCAAGATATTCCTTGAGTGGTTTCAAACTTCTATTCCTAAATTCCTCAAGCATAAGATAGGTTTTCGCGCGATGATATCGGAAACGATAAAGCTGGCGATGTGCCATGGTTACCACTTCCACTGTGTCTATCGGTTTACAATACTTGACCGCATAAGGGCGAAGTCTTTCATATCTGCAAAGTGGTTTGTATTCTTCTATCCATCCTGAAAGTGTTTGTGGATCTGGTGCTGAACCAAACTTTTTCTTGACCAAAGAACAAGAATATTCCAGAGTGAAGCCAAGATTATAATAGCTCATACTCTCAATGATTATCCGAAGTGGAAATTTCTTTCCTTTTATATCTTTTGCGGTAAATGTTCGAGCACATAGCGGATTTCTACATACATACATCTGTGCATTGCCGAATTTGTTCTTTCGCATCCCTCGTTTTACAAAATCAATTGATTCACAATATGGGCAAGATTCTGCTGGTTTTTGGATTATTGGTTCTTTTCTTTCCTTTGATTCTAAATTTTCTTTTTCTGACATTCGGACATTGTATCAGTATATACAAATATCGTCTAGAATTTCAAATAAGATTCGTGCAATTTGTTTTCCAGAAAGAACCTTAAGCTTTATTGTCATGAAGAGATGGTATAAGTTCAAAGTTTGTAAGAACGGTAGGAGAAGGTGCAAAGCCAAGAGAAACTGGATCTTCGCCTTCAAAATAAAGACTGACGGCATCGAGAATGTTTTCTTGTAATTTCTCAAATGTCCTGCCTTCGGTCACAATTGGAATATTTACTCCATTTGCTGTATATACTTTATTTTCTCTAGTGATTGAAAATTGAATGATATGTTTCATATTTCGTATAATACTAAATTATACTAGAAAAAGCAATTCTGGCTATATCACGCACACATTTTACTCTTATCTCACGCTTTTCTTGAGTTTTTGATATAAACTCTGCCATTCGTGATATTTATAATGTCATGTTATTTGACATATATGCAAATTTACTTATCTTCAGGACTCATATGTATCGGGTGAAATTTTTTTGAAATCTTCTAGCATTTTTTTTGCAATTATCTTTAATGCTGGTATGTGTTCAGTGACAACAGCCCAAGTTACGCTTTGGTCAATCCCAAAATATTCATGTACTAAGTGATTTCTCATATTATAGCATTCAAAATATCTGTTAGATATAATCCTAGATCTCGACGATTTTTCATAAAAATATAGTTTGTGCTAAAATTCGATCACGAATATATGGCTTAATTGCATCTTTTGTTGCAAGATCTACTTTTTTTCCAAAATATTCTTCGAGATAACGTTCAAGTGAAAAGAATTGAAGGCCAAGTGGCTTGTGTGAATCAACGATTATGTCGATGTCACTGTTTTCGTCATTATCACCTCGTGCATACGAACCGAAAACACCTATTTCTTTCACACCATAGGTTTTCTGTAGATATTCCTTATTTGAAGATATTTTTTGTTTGATTGTTTTTAAGTCCATTAACATGATTTGATGATATCATAATCATAACAAAAATCCAAATTAACTATGGAGTCACTAGGGCTGGTTCAGGGGTCAGTGCTGGTTCTGGCGTCCCAGTGCCGACATTGCCCGATGTTGAGTCCTGTACCTGTGGTGTAGGTTCAACAATTGGTGCAGATTCTACTACAGGTGCTGGTGTAGGTTCAACTACAACAGGAACTACTGGAGGTGTACTAGAAGCCACTTCTGGCGTGCTTGTTGCTTCTATAATCACTGGTGATGTAACAACTGGTGGAATAATGACTGGAGGGGTTTCTGGCATCCCAGTGCCGACATTGACTGTTGTTGAAGCTTGTGCCTCTTGGACCACAGGCTGTACTATAGGCTGTACTATAGGCTGTACTATAGGCTGTACTATAGGCTGTGTATTTGGAATCATTGGGGTACTTGTAGATACAACTGGTGTCGTACTCGCTGTCGCCTGCACCAATAGAGCCTTGAGTTGATCCTTTGTTATACACACCTCATCTACACAGACCTTATCTTCAATATTTACTGTACCGACAAATAGGCTTGTGATTCTTGTGAATGTTTTGTTTATCGTGACTCCGAATTCTCCCAATTTTGCGATTATTGAATCAAATATTTTACTTATAAATGATTCTGAATTTGAAAGCATATCTGCTGTAGAACTTGCTAATTTTATAG